>CAJZGX010000027.1:0-11615 GCA_916048235.1 uncultured Atopobium sp. | reverse complement strand
TGCCTAAATAAGTAAAAGAATCGGTGGATTTGCCTGATTTTGTCAAAGAATCGGTGTCGCAAATACAGATTCTTTGCACTTTTCAGGCGCGCATAATGAAGAGTTAGGCTCGCAATAGCAGAAGGACTTGTGCGACGAGAAACCCGTGCGGGCGCACGCGCACCTGGCGAGAAACCCGTGTGCTCGCAACGCCCAACGTTTCGCAGAAAAGCCGTATACTTATGACGATATAAGTCCACGAAAGGATTGATATGTCTGACGCTCTGATTCCACAAAATTCCTGCGTACTTGTCACCGGTGGCGCGGGCTTTATTGGCAGCCACACCGTTGTTGAACTGCTCAATTCCGGCTACGAGGCCGTAATTGTTGATGACCTTTCCAATGCTTCGGCAGAGGTTATCGATCGCATCAAAACCATAGTGGGAGAAGAAAACGCTAAGCGCCTTTCGTTCTACGAGGCAGACGTCAACGATGCAGATGCTCTCAACCACATCTTTGATGAGCACGCCATTAACTTTGTCATTCACTTCGCAGGCTTCAAGGCTGTTGGCGAGTCCGTCACCAAGCCTATTGAGTACTACACAAACAACCTGGGCAATACCCTCACCCTTCTTGATGTCATGAGAAACCACGGTTGTAAGTCAATTATTTTCTCGAGCTCTGCAACCGTTTATGGAGATCCAGATAGCCTTCCTCTAACCGAGCAAAGCCCCAAGAAGAACGCAACCAACCCTTATGGCTGGACTAAGTGGATGATTGAGCAGATCCTCACCGATGTTCACACCGCAGATCCAGAGTGGAACGTTGTCCTGCTTAGATACTTCAATCCTATTGGCGCTCACCAGTCGGGCCTTATCGGAGAAGATCCTGCAGGTATTCCAAACAACCTAGTACCTTATGTGGCTCAAGTTGCTGTGGGTAAGCGCGAAGCTGTTCACGTCTTTGGCGACGACTACAACACCCCAGATGGCACGGGTGTTCGCGACTACATCCACGTCTGCGATCTTGGCTCCGGCCACGTAGCTGCACTTAAATGGATGGCTGGCCGCACGGGAGTTGAAATCTTCAACCTGGGCACTGGCACTGGTAGCTCGGTACTTGACGTTATTAAGGCGTTCTCAAAGGCCTGCGGCAAAGAGATTCCTTACGTTATTGAGCCTCGCCGCGCAGGCGACGTTGCAACTAACTACGCAGACTGCCAGAAAGCTGCTGACATGCTTGGCTGGAAGGCTCAGTACGACCTTGCTGACATGTGCCGCGATTCCTGGAAGTGGCAGTCGATGAACCCAGACGGCTATCGCGGCTAGGGCTTCCGTGAACTTCGCCGACTACCTCACACAAAAGCTCCCTGCCGTTGAGGCAGAGATCATGCGCGGACTCCCCGCGGCACCCACGGTACCCGCGGCGCCCGCGGCAGCGGCGTCCACGGCGGCGCCCTCGGAGCGTACCCGCGCGGACCTGAACACCTACCTCTACCAGCCACTCGCTCACTTCAGCGCGGGCGGCGGCAAGCGCGTGCGACCGGTCCTCTGTTGCCTGGGCGCCGAAGCAGTTGGCGGCTCAGCAGAAGCCGCTCTGCCTGTGGCCTGCGCCATTGAGGACTTCCAGTCGGCAGCCCTTATCCACGATGACATTGCAGACAAATCAGAGCTGCGCCGTGGCGAGAAGTGCCTCTACAAGACACTCGGTACCGGACTTGCCATCAACGTTGGTGATTCTGCGCTGGTCAATGTTGTCAGACGCGTTACCGTAGCCGACCACCTCTCTGACCAGCTTAAAGTTCGCGTTATCGACGCCCTTCTCGCCATGCAAGAGCACACCCTTGAGGGTCAGGCGCTTGACCTTGGCTGGGCTCAAAACGAGCGCTGGGATGTTACCTCTGACCAGTATCTTTTTATGGCGCTCTCCAAAACCGCCTATTACTCTGCTGCATATCCCCTGGTGCTGGGTGCGCTCATCGGTGGTGCTGACCAGAAAACGCTTGACGCACTCAAAGAGTTTGGCCTCAAGGTAGGTCTTGCCTTCCAGCTGCAAGACGACCTTCTTAACCTGGTTGGAAACGCCCAGGTACAGGGCAAAGATTTTAGGTCAGACATCACTGAAGGCAAGCGCACGCTCGCCGTGGTCTACGCACTTGAGCATCTTGGCCCAGCAGAAAAGACAGAGCTTGTCTCCATACTTTCTGCGCATACAGGCGATACTTTGAAGCTTCAGCGCGCTGTGGAGCTTATGGAAAGCGCTAATGCGATAAAATTTGTCCGCACGCACGCTCTTGCCTTAGTTGATGAGGCAAAGCACGTGCTTGAAAACGTGATACTTACTGAAGACGCTCGCGACACACTTTTGTCTATGGCAGACTTCTTTGTGAACCGAGAAAGGTAATTATGGATCCTATTACTCCTGGTAGCACTGGTGCTGCCGTTGAAGACATTCAGGAACGCCTCGTAAAGCTTGGCTACACCATCGAAGATGATGAGCGCCAGAGCCACACGTTTGGCAAGTCAACTGCTCGTGCTGTTGCGCGCTTTAGGCTTGACCATGACCTTTCTCTTGGAGAAGAAGTAGATGCCTCTACCTGGGCAATCATGGTCGATGAGGGCTATGAGCTAGGAGACAGAACTCTCTATCTGCGTCTTCCTAACTTCCACGGCAATGACGTGCGTCAACTGCAAGAGCGTCTCAACATCTTGGGTTTCTCGTGCGGAAAAGTTGATGGCCATTACGGTGTTCACACCGAGGCTGCCGTTAAGCTCTTCCAGGAAAGCGTCGGCGAGCTTGCTGACGGTATGGCATTCCAGGATACCCTCGACGCTATTGAGCGTCTGCGTCACGTTTGGTCTGGTAAGCAGGCAAAAGGCCCTCACCCACAGGGTCCTATGGGCTTTGCTCGTGCAGCAAACGTTCTTGAGACCACCTGCATTGCTATTACGGGAGAAGATCCTATCTCTAGAAACGTGGCCGCCCGCGTGTATAACCTTTCTAAGGCAACTACCGAGGCAAGCGGTATGACCATGATTGATCGCGCTGATTCCCCTACTGATGCAGCTACCATTTTGGTTCTGACCACGGCTTATGCCCCAAGTATGCCCGCTCGCGGACAGGTAGGTATTGGCTCTGTTTCTATGGAGGAGAACGAGACGCTGCCAGCAAGACTGCGCACTGCTATTGAGTCTGCTGATGCAACGGGCTCCCCTATCAAGATTGTGTTGCCAGAAGGAACAAACGTTGACGGTTCATTTACTACCGCAGATGCGCAGACTTTGGCAGTTCTTGTTCTTGATGCAATTTGTGGAGCATTTGCCTCGCTAAGCTGATACACTTAATAGGGTTGCGGACAAAACCAACGTAGTGATTACATTGGGGTATCGTCCAACGGTTAGGACACGGGTTTTTGGTGCCTGGAATGTGGGTTCGAATCCTACTACCCCAGCCATTTTTTACGCAACTTTTGTGTAGGGACGCACTCGTATCGAGTAATACGAAGTACTTTGGAGGCTTACGTATGCCACTTACTGCGATTGTCCTCGCTGCAGGTGAGGGAACGCGCATGAAGTCCCGCCACCCTAAGATTGTGCACAAATTACTAGATAAACCACTTGTTTGGTGGAGTGTCAACGCTGCAATTACTGCTGGCGCTGACCGCGTCATTGTGGTTGTTGGTAACCACGCTGACGAGGTTAAATCTGCACTTTCTTGCTTCCCTAACCTTGAGTATGTTGCCCAGACCGAGCGTCTTGGCACCGGCCACGCCGTCAAGGTTGTAAAGGATGCTCTCGGTGGCTTCAAGGGACCCGTTGTTGTTATCAACGGTGACGCATCTCTGTTGCGCGCACAATCTATTCTCGACCTTGTCGCAGAAACTAAAGCTCACCACAACGCATGTACGGTACTCACAATGACGCCCCCAGATCCAACCGGATATGGTCGCGTCATTTCTTCTAACGGCCAGGTAACTGCCATTGTTGAGCACAAGGACGCTACGCCAGAGCAGCGCGAGCAAGAGCGTGAATGCAACGTTGGCGTGTACTGCTTCTGTGGCGGAAGACTGACCGCAAACATCGATCTTCTCGGCAATGACAACGTTCAGGGCGAGTACTACCTCACCGACATGGTGGGCCTTTACGTCAGCCAGGGCGAGCCTGTTGCTGCCGTCCACGTTGACGACTACAAAGAGGCGCTGGGCGTCAATTCCCGCTCCGAGCTTGCCGTTGCTACCCGCATCATGCAGGAGCGCATTAACGAGCACTGGATGAGCCAGGGCGTCACCATGCTGGACCCAACTTCCGTCTGGATTGGTCCCGAGGTCACACTTGGTATGGACACCGAGGTTCTCCCGCAGACTATGCTCTACGGCAAGACCTCAATTGGCGAGAATTGCGTGGTAGGCCCTAATACTCGCCTAACCGATACGCTTGTTGGCAACGACGCTGTTGTCGATGAAACTGTAGCTATCAACGCACAGGTAGACGACTTTGCTACCTGCGGTCCTCGCGCTTACTTGCGTCCAGGCACTCACCTTATGCCTCATGCCAAAGCAGGCACCCACGTTGAAATCAAAAATTCAACTATCGGCGAAGGCTCTAAGGTACCTCACCTCTCCTACATTGGTGACACTACCATGGGCTCCGGCGTCAATATTGGCGCAGGTTCAATTACGTGCAATTACGACGGCTACCACAAGTTCAAGACTAACATTGGCAACAACGTCTTTGTTGGATCCGATACCATGATGGTGGCACCTGTCTCAATTGGTGATGGCGCACTTGTGGGGGCAAGTTCGTGCATCACAAAGGATGTACCAGCAGACGCGCTTGCACTCGAGCGCTCTGAGCAGAAAATTGTTGAGGGATACGCCGCCCAGAGGCGTCACAAGCTTGAGAAAGAGGACTAGATGTTCGAGAACCTGAGTGATCCGCTATTAGTTGCTAGAAACATCAAGCTCTACACCGGTACAGGCAACCCTGAACTGGCTCGTAAAGTTGCAGACATTCTTCACCTAGAGCTACAAGGTCTTCTCCTCGAGAAGTTTGCTAACGGAGAAATCTACGCTCGCTTTGACGAGTCTGTCCGCGGCGACGAGGTCTTCTTCATTCAGTCTTTGGCAGGTGTCAACGTCAACGACCTGGTTATGGAAACGCTGATTGTTGCTGACGCTGCAAAGCGCGCATCTGCTAACAGCTTTACCGTAGTTATCCCTCACTACGCATATGCTCGTCAGGACCGCAAAGCTGCTGCTCGCGAGCCTATTACCGCTCGTCTGATGGCAAACTTGCTTGAGAACGCTGGCGTTGACCGCGTTATCACCCTTGACCTGCACCAAGGTCAGATCCAGGGCTTCTTTGACATTCCTGTTTCTCACCTGACCGCTCTCTACCTTCTGGGCGATTACTTTAAGAGCAAGCCATTTGACTGGGAGAATACCGTTGTTGTCTCCCCTGATATGGGTCGCGCAAAGGCAGCTAAGAAGCTTTCCGACTACCTTGATTGTGGCCTTGCTATTGCTCACAAGAGCCGTCCTCGCCACAACGAGAGTGCTGTTATGGGCATCATCGGCGATATCAAGGGTAAGACCTGCATTGTTAACGACGACATGATTGATACCGCAGGTACCCTCTGCGCTTCTGTTGTCAAGCTGAAGGAAATGGGTGCAGGCGATATTTACGTCTGCGCAACCCACGGTATCTTCTCTGGTCCTGCAATCGAGCGCCTCAACAACGCTCCTATCGAGGAGTGCGTGGTCACCGACGCAATTCCTTGCCCAGCAGCAAACCAGGAAGGCTCCAAGATCAAGACGATTACCATTGCAAACGAGATTGCCGAGGCAATCTACGCCGTCTACACCGACCGTCCTGTCTCCGACATCTTCGGCGGCGACTTCAACCTGTAACCCCGCAGGTCAGTTGCGCGTACAGCGACGACAACCCCGCAGGTCAAACGTGCGTGCGATCGCGAGCGCGGGTCGCAAGTGATTTCAACCCGGTATCCATTTCGTGTGGATACCGGGTTTCTTGTGCGGAAACACTGGATGTAGACGGGGTTTCTCGCCAGGTTGGCGGTGCGAGCTGGCGCGCGATCAGCGCACGCCCACCGCGCGCCTGATTTTCTCGCCATGTCTGAACGATTTGCCGGAAAAGTACACGAAGTCTGAGTGGTTTTGCCGGTTTTTCTCACCATGTCTGAGCTGTTTTACTCAGACATGGCGAGGTTTTCAGGCTCAAAAATTCAGGGCCAGACAGTCTATCTTTCACGCGCCTGATTTCTGCAAAGAATCTGTAAATTTTGCCTAAAAATGTAAAAGAATCGGTGGATTTGCCTGATTTCTGCAAAGAATCGGTGCTGCAATTACAGATTCTTTGCACTTTTTAGGCGCGCGATGGCGAGAAGCACGCCTGGCGAGAAACCCTTGCGCTCGCAGCCGCACTGTAAGCGGCACGCAATCTAGCAGGTCGTTCCGCTTTCGGAATCCGCGAGGTCAACGTCGTTTGCAAGCGCCGCTTCCAGCGCAACCTGCAGTCCGCGAGTCATCATTTCCAGCGACATGCTTGGAACCTGGCGCTTCTTCTCGCCCGCAGTGTCCTTCTCACCTGCAGCGCCTTTCTCGGCAGCTGCAGCATTTTTCTCGACAACCTGCTCCGTTGCGAACGGTACGTGCAGAAAGGTACCGCGAGTCTCCGGGAATCTCGTAGCCAGCGCACGAAGAACCTGATACATGACGTCGTTGCAGACGTACGTTCCCGCAGTGTACGAGACTGCCGCGGGGATCTCCGCCTGGTTCATGGAGGCCACCATGGCGTTTACCGGCAGCGACGCAAAATACGCGTCGGGAGCGTCGTCGATGATGCGCTGCGAGAGCGGCTGCTTGCCCGCGTTGTCGGGAATGCGCGCGTGAGCCCAGTTGATGCCCACAAACTCTGGCGTAATCTTGCTTCTTCCACCCGCTTGGCCCACGCAAAGCACAATCTCGGGACGCTCCGCTTCAAGCGCGTCGATAACCTTCTGAGCACCAGCGTCAAACTCAACAGGTACGTGCAGTTTTATCACCTGAGCACCGCCAATAGTCTCGGGCAGCGCCTTCACGGCCTCCCAAGCTGGATTGATTTTCTCGCCACCGAAAGGCTCAAATCCGGTAACCAGAATCTTCTTCATTTTGCCTCCGCACCTCAGTTGAACGCCGCATGTCCCGCACGACGCTCACCGCACGCCGCTCACCGCGCGCCGATTGCTGCTCACCGCGCGCCGCCGCTACCGTCCTGCCAACCGCGAGCTCAGTTCACGCTGGTCGAACCTGTCGTTTTCCCTTACCATCATAAACGTACACATCTCAAACGGAAGGAAATTCGATGCACGGTAACAAAATTGTGCTTGTAGCGGGCCTGGGAAATCCTGGCGAGAAATACGCGCGCACCAGGCACAATGCTGGTTTTGCCGTCGTTGATGCCCTTGCCGAGCGCCACGGCGTTTCGTACTGGAAAAGCGAGGCAGGCTGCCAGGTCGCGGAGATCACCCTTCCCGCAGCTCAAGCCGCAGCTCCCGGAGCCGCATCTAGCGAGAAACGCCATGTACTCCTGGCCAAACCTCAGGACTTCATGAACACCAGCGGCGGTCCCCTCTCCAAACTTGCTCGTGCACACCACCTTCAACCTGCGCAAATCTTGGTTATTCACGACGAGGTTGACCTCGCAGAGGGCCAACTCAACTTCAAGGAAGGCGGCGGACTCAACTCGCATAACGGTCTGCGTTCCATCGCCGACAAACTCCAGACCAGGGATTTTATGCGCCTGCAGTTTGGCATCGGTCGCCCTCCTGGAAAGATGCCGGTGGCAGACTATGTTCTGCGCGAGCTCAAGGGAAACAACCTAGAAGACTTTCTGATCGCCGCCCAGACAGCAGCAGATCAGGTGGAGCAGCTCCTCTGCAGCTAGCCATCCTCGCGCGTCACAACTCCTTCGCAGCTAACGATCACCGCGCTCCTCCGCGCGCTGTCACGTCGCAAGCTCACCGAACTTCTCGCCCTCCGCAGCTAGCAGGCAAAACAAGCTGCGAAATATTTATGCTCATTCATGAATTACTCATGTCTTGAATCATGCGCAAATAGTACAATAGATATGTTGTTTGCGAATACGGGGTTACCCAGACCTCGTATGCGTGAGATACATGCGTCACCTGCTACTGTCTTCTCGCCAGAAGGCACGCTGTAGTGCGGCGCGTCAACTCACTCGCAGTTTTGTTGTGTTAGGAGAGGAGTACCGCTGAATGTATAAGATCCTCGAAAAGACTCAGTTCTCCGAGAAGGTCTTCAAGTTCCGCATCGAGGCACCACAGATGGCCAAGCATGCACATGCTGGTCAGTTCCTGATGGTCCGCGCAAATGAGTGTGGCGAGCGCGTTCCATTTACCTTTGCGGATTGGAATCCTGAGGAGGGTTGGGTCGAGTTTATCTTCATGGTAATCGGCAAGACCACCAGGTTGCTTTCTACCTACGAGGTTGGTGATTTCCTGCAGGACGTCACTGGTCCTCTGGGTGAGCCTACCGAGATGGGCGAGGGCAAATGGGCAGTTATCGGTGGCGGCGTTGGCCTGGCTATCGCCTTCCCTGTTGCTCGTCAGCTCGTAGCAGCTGGCCGCGAGGTCCACGCAATCATGGGTGCTCGTACCAAAGAGCTGCTGCTGCTTGAGGATCAGTTCCGTTCCATTCTGGACGACGATCACATCCACATCACCACAGACGACGGTTCTCTTGGCGAGAAGGGCGTTGTAACCGCACCTCTCGAGCGTCTTCTGCAGGACAAACAGGTCGACCGCGTATTCTGCGTTGGCCCAGTTCCAATGATGAAGTTCTCCACTCTCACTGCCGAGAAGTACGACACACCTATCATCGCTTCCCTGAACCCAATCATGGTTGACGGCACTGGTATGTGCGGTTGCTGCCGTGTTGAGGTTGGCGGCGAGACCAAGTTTGCTTGTGTTGACGGTCCTGACTTTGACGCAACCAAGGTTGACTGGAACGACCTTCGCGCACGTCAGGCAGCCTACCTCACCGAGGAAGGCCAATCCATCAAGGCTTACGAGGAGACGAGGTGCGCATGCCACAAGTAAATGGTCGCTACATTCCAAACGTCAAGGCACCTCGTACAGCTGACAACGAAGAGCCAGCTGCAGAGCGCGCACAAGACTTCCGCCCTGTCGACAAGGGTTTCACTAAAGAGATGGCAATTGCAGAGGCAAACCGCTGCCTGGATTGTAAGAATCCGCTGTGTGTTCAGGGCTGCCCTGTAAACATCAACATTCCTCGCTTCATCGAGGCTATCCGTGCAGAGGAGTTTGGTCGCGGTCTTGACATCATCCGCGAGTCCTCTATGCTTCCTGCAGTTTGTGGTCGTGTTTGCCCACAGGAGAACCAGTGCGAGGGCGTCTGCATCATGGGTAAGCGCAGCGAACCAGTTGCTATTGGTCAGCTTGAGCGCTTCCTTGGCGACCAGCCTGAGCTTGCTTCCAAGCCAGCTATCGCTCCAAAGAACGGCAAGAAGGTTGCAGTTGTAGGCTCCGGTCCTTCCGGTATTGCTTGCGCTGGCGAGCTTGCTCGTAACGGCTTTGACGTAACCGTCTTTGAGGCATTCTTCACCGGCGGCGGCGTTCTGGTTTACGGTATTCCTGAGTTCCGTCTTCCAAAGGCTGTTGTTAAGCGCGAGATTGACGGCCTTCAGGAGCTGGGCGTTAAGTTTGAGTTCAACTCTGTTGTTGGTCGTATCACCGATGCAGAAGAGCTCTTTGAGCAGGGCTTTGACGCAATCTATATTGCTACAGGCGCAGGCCTTCCAAAGCTTCTCAACATCCCTGGCGAGAACCTGCCTAACGTCTTCTTTGCAAATGAGTACCTCACCCGCGTTAACCTCATGAAGGCTAACAACTTCCCTGAGTACGACACCCCAACCAAGCACGGTAAGAACGTCGTTGTCTTTGGTGGTGGCAACGTTGCTATGGATGCTGTTCGTACTGCTAAGCGCCTTGGTGCTGAGCGTGCAATCATCGCTTACCGTCGTACCGAGGACGAGATGCCTGCTCGTCGTGCAGAGCTGCACCACGCAAAGGCAGAGGGCGTTGAGGTTCTTCCTCTCGTCTCCCCTCTCGAGTTTGTCGCTGGCGAGGACGGCGCAGTTTGCGCAGTTCGCGTTCAGAAGATGGAGCTCGGCGAGCCTGACGCAGATGGACGTCGTCGTCCAGTTGCTATCGAGGGTGCTATCGAGGACATTCCTTGCGACGTTGCAATTTCTGCAATCGGCACTAACGCTAACCCATTCGCAAAGATGATTGGCGATATCAAGCTCAACAAGTGGGGCTACATTGAGGCCGACGAAGAGGGCCGTACATCCGATCCTCGCATCTGGGCTGGTGGCGACATCGTAACCGGTGCTGCAACCGTCATTCTTGCAATGGGCGCTGGTAAGGTAGCAGCTGCTTCCATCACCAAGCACCTCGGCTAGTCCGCCGGTTTAGGCTGGCGTAGCCGCAGCTCACAGTTCAGTTACAGCTGACACAGCAAGCTAACATGCAATCACAAAAGACCTGGTACCACACGGTACCAGGCCTTTTTCATGTCTAGAAGCCCCGCAACCCCACGTGCGAGCGCACGGGGTTTCTCGCCAAGCGCTCTTCTCGCCATCGCGCGCCTGAAAAGTGCAAAGAATCTGTATTTTGAATACAGATTCTTTAACAAAATCAGGCAAATCCACCGATTCTTTTACATTTTTAGGCAAAATTTACAGATTCTTTGCAGAAATCAGGCGCGTAAAAGATAGACTGCGTGGCCCTGAATTTTTGAGCCTGAAAGCTACATCAAGTCTGAGTAAATTTACTCAGACATGGCGAGAAAAACCGGCAAATAGCTCAGACTTTGTGCACTTTTCCGGCAAATCGTTCAGACATGGCGAGAAAATCAGGCGCGCAGCAGGCTCACTCCGGGCTCGCACCGCCCACCTGGCGAGAACCCCGTCCACTAGCAGCGTTTCCGCACAAGAAACCCGGCATCCACACGAAATGGATACCGGGTAGAAATCACTTGCAACCTGCGCCCGCACACGGCGCTGACCTGCGGCGTTGCCGTCGTTGCGCTCGCACGCGGCGCTGACCTGCGTCGTTGCCGTTGTATCTCTCGCACGTGGCTACGAGAGCAGAAACTCCCTGACGCGAGCGGCAATACCCTCAGCGTCCAAGCCAAAGTGCGAAAGCAGTACGTCGCCAGGAGCGGAGGTACCAAAGGTACGGATGCCAGCAAAGCGCATGGGTGTGGGCAGCTGCTCAGCCAGAAGCTCGGCAACTGCAGCTCCAAGACCTGTTGCCACGTTGTACTCCTCAACGTATTGAGCTCCTACTATTGTTTTATCTCTACAAGCCCGCTTGGAGTCATTTCAAATACGGCATCGTACTTTGATTGTTGTGCAACATTGAGATGATGAGTTACCTCAATCATGGTAACTCCACTTAGACTAAGCAGGTTATTCTCGATCTCAGTAGCCATGCGTGTGTCCAATGCAGACGTAGCTTCATCAACAAGCAGTAACTTCTTTCCATACAGTAAGGCTCGCGCAATAGCAATCCTCTGTCTTTCACCTCCGGAG
>CAJZGX010000026.1:0-11856 GCA_916048235.1 uncultured Atopobium sp. | reverse complement strand
GCCAAAATGGCAAAACCAAAAATTTATTTCCAACTAAACGGGTTTTTTACCCAAAACAATACCTCCTGAATGACATATCAATTTTTTGATTAGTTTTTGTGCATATTAGGCAGCCTTTATGCACGTCGAGGTGTCCTCGAGTATCTGTGCGCCCTGTGCGCCTCGTGCACCCCGTGCGACCAACGCGCTCTGGCGCGCCATCCACTCCGCCGCGTAACCACGGCGCATATGGCGCGCTCGCACGAGCAGCTCAACCAGTAGAAAACGCCTAATTACCTGCGGATAAACACAAAGCCGCGGCCAGAATGAATGTACGGCAAGAATGCTTGGTCTTCTTCGCAGATACTTCCTGCAACGTTGTCACGAGCATCAAGCTCCAAAAGACCTCGAGCAATCGAAAGTTCCCCTGCATAGCGACCATATGCTTTACTGCTCACCAAGATGGCTCCAGTTGCAACAGTTTCCCAGGTAGAAGGCTTCGCGTCGTATACCGGAGCGTCTTTCCAGAGTCTGGACTCCTGTGAACGGATAATGTACGAGCTGGAATCAGGTCGATCGGTCTGCAAGCGATCATACAGATACTCAAAATCAGGCTTGAGCTCCGTCTTAAGCTCAATGCAGTTTCGCTCAAGCTGGCCGATACGCTTCCACGTAGCCTCAGTAACATTTGGGTCACCAATGAGTACCACGTCAGAGTCTGCATCATAAAGCGCAAGCATTGCCTGAACAAGCGCATCGCCCGAAAGTCCCCGGTGTTCCTCGACAGTTGGCAGTCCCTCGTAGAGAGGACCGCGGAAAACCTCGCCAGGAACAAACGAGAAAATCTGGAATCCAAGCGCCGAAAGGCGTGCGTTAATCTGTGCGACGCGCTCAAGCGAAAGGCCCGTGTAGCTCTTGGGATAGTAATTGTGGCAGGCGGCAAAGCGAGTAAAGTCGGCACCAGCAGCTCGCCACGCGAAAATGTCATCCTTGGTGATGGTCGAAGCGTTAAAGACTACGTGGAACTTGCGAGAAAGCTCAACGGTCTCTGCTGCGTCAAATCCAAAGTCAAGGCGCACATACGTAATGCCAAGCTTCGCAAGCTCGTCAAACTTCTGAACGCCAAGCTTTGAAAGAGTAGCAGGAGAAACATCGGCAATGAGGTTGATCTCTGCTTTTTTGCACAGCTCTAAAAGTCGACGAGCCTCAGTGCGATAATCAATTCCCTCTTCCTCGGGAATCTGTAGAGAAGTGAATGCATAGTGGCATCCGGCCGCCTGTGCTTTTGCCACAACCTCAGCATTAGCCTCGTATCCGCTGGCAAAATACAGTGAAATTCCGGTGCGCATAAATCCTCCAAGCAATTGCAAAACGCTTTCTAAAAGACAGGGTTTCTCGCCAGTTGGACAGCCAGTCGAGCGCCGGGCGAGAAGACCGACGGGCAGACGGTCGGGCGCCAGTCAGGTGCCAGTCGGGTGCTGGGCGAGAAAAAAATCCCTCTTCCTAGGATACCTAAGAAGAGGGATAAACGTTTCTAGAACGTGTGGTTTTTACTCGCCGAAGACGTCGTTGATACGATCCTCGTCAACGCCGAAGAACCAAGTAAGTGCGAAGCCTGCAGCGTAAGCAAGAAGCATTGCAAGCAGGTAGAAGACCTGGTTACCAGGCTGGACAATCAGCAGACCAAAGAGGCCGGAGACGCCCTGGGAAACGGTACCAAGGTGGAAGAGGTAAGCAATTACGGAGCCAATACCGGAGCCAAGGCATGCGGTGATGAATGGCTTACCAAGAGGCAGGGTAACTGCGTACATAAGAGGCTCGCCGATGCCGAGCATACCAACTGGAATGGACTCGGTCAGGTACTTCTTGACGCGCTTGTTCTTGGTCTTGAAGAGGATTGCAAGACCAGCACCAACCTGGCCGCCGCCTGCCATCATCAGCAGAGGAAGCAGGTAGTTGATACCCTGAGTTGGGCCCTCTGGGTTGTTAAGCATAACGTGGATTGGGGTAAGTGCCTGGTGAAGACCAACGGAAACCAGTGGCAGGAAGGTAGAACCAAGCAGGTAAGCACCAAAGACGCCAAGCTTGTCATAGAAGAACTGAAGGACAAAGAAGATTGCCTGAGTGAGCCATGCACCTGCAGGCTGAAGAATCAGGACAGAACCAATAACACCGATGATAACGGTGCAAAGTGGAGTCAGGAAGGTGTCAAGAACGCTTGGCATAACCTTGTGCAGGTTCTTCTCCAGGAATGCGAAGAAGATTGCGCAGATGATTGCACCAATCATGCCGCCTGCTGCTGCGTTGAACAGGTCAGAGGAAGCGACGATAAATGCGCCCTCCTTGAAAGCAACAGTTGGGAGGCTGAATGGAAGGTGAACCAGACGAGTTGCAACGCCGTCAACAGTCTTGGAAGCAAGAAGAGGCATACCAGCGTTAGCAATGGAGAGTGCACCAGCCATAGCACCAAGAACGCGAGAACCGCCAAACTCCTTGGCAGCGTTCTCGCCAGCAAGAACTGGCAGGTAAGCGAAAAGTGCCCAGCCCATGGTCCAGATAGCTGCGAACCACCACTCGTTGGCATAAGCCTTACCAGTGGAGAAGTTGATAACGTTGATGATACCGTTAATCAGACCTGCAGAAATGATGCCAGGAAGCAGTGGAACAAAGATGTTAGCAATCTTCTTGAGGAAGCGCTGAACAGGCTTGTTCTCGTACTTAGCCTTCTGAGCTGCCTTGTTGTCCTTAGCTGCGGATACAACGTCGTCCTCAGATGCGTCACCAGCAGCAACGCCGGTAAGCTTGGAGAACTCAACAATAACCTTGTTGACAACGCCAGGACCAAGAACAACCTCAAGGTACTCTGCATCCTCGACCAGACCCATGACACCGTCGATAGCCTTGATGGCCTCGGAGTCAACCTTTGAAGGATCTGCGGTCTTAATGCGGAGCCTGGTCATGCAGACCATGTTGCTCTGAACATTTTCTTTGCCACCGACGGCAGCAAGAATCTGTTCTGAAAGCTTGGTGTAATCCATACTTTCCTTCTTTCTCTCGTTGCGATGTTGCAACAAATACCTATCAAGAATACATAAAAAATGAACTTATCGGTACAACAATCCATACCTGTGGTTCATTGTTTCATGTTTTGACCTAATTTGAACACCCTGTTACTGCAGGTAAACTGAGCGTTTTTCAAAACTTACCGACCACTTGCGCGTCATACTAATACCACTGACCGATGCAACTGAAACAAAATGCTCACGCGTGTGTCATTTGTTACAACTGTAATTACTACAGTGCGCCTCTGACATGACCATGAGCTGCCTCGAGCTTAGCTTTAGCCTCGTCAACAGGCATCTGAGTAAGCAGCATAACAATAGCAAGCTTTGCATTACCCTCGGCCTGCTCAAGCGCCTGAGCTGCCTCTTCGCGAGTGCAACCAGTTGCTGCCATGGTGATGTTCTGCGCGCGAACTACCAGCTTCTTATTGGTCTGCTGCACGTCAACCATAAGATTCTGATATGCCTTGCCCACGCCAACCATAGAACCGGTAGAAATCATGTTCAGAATCATCTTCTGAGCGGTACCAGACTTAAGGCGCGTAGAACCTGTAAGAACCTCAGGACCACAGGAAGGCTCAATGGCAAGCTCTGCCTCTTTGCCCACTTCAGAGCCCTTATTGCAGGCAATGGCAACGGTCTTGCAGCCCAGAGAACGAGCATAGCGCAGGCCGCCAATAACGTAAGGTGTGCGACCACTAGCTGCAATTCCAATAGCAATGTCGTTCTTGTTCAAGCCAATCTTCTTGAACTCTTCTTCGCAAAGCTCAAGAGAATCTTCCGCGCCTTCAACTGCACGTACAAAGGCCTTCTCGCCACCGGCGATAAGACCAACAACCACGTCAGGAGAAACGCCAAAGGTGGGTGGGCACTCAACCGCGTCCAAAACGCCCAGACGACCGGAAGTTCCAGCACCAAAGTAGACAATTCTGCCGCCAGCCTCAAGCGAGGAAACTGCCCACTCGATTGCCTGTGCTACCTGCGGAAGAACCTCTTTGACGCCAGCTACCACGTTGAGGTCTTCTTGGTTCATAACGCTGACCAGCTCAAGCGGGGTCATTTGATCCAGGTCCATGGTGTTGGGGTTTCTTGTCTCGGTGACAAGTTTTGTTAAATCAATCACGTTTTCACCTTCTGTGTTGTGATTTTTACGCACTATTACGCAATAACGTCGTTGGCTATACCAGGCAAATCTTGGTCAGAAGAAAGCGTATTGACATGCTCGGCTGAATCCAACTTGCCAATATAGTTTGTCGAGAAACGCTTAACGCTCTTCTCGTAATTTCTATTTACATAGGCTGCAAAGAGCGCGTCTACTACGTTGAGCTGGGCAATTCTTGAAGACATGGCGCCGCTTCTCATGATGTGCTCAGTTTCCGCAACGCCTAAAACGTAGTCGGAGCGGTGAATGAGCTCTGAATCAATGCCGCCGCGAGTGATGGAGACCACCTTGGCACCGTTTGCCTTTGCAATCCAAGCACACTCAATGGCTTCTCGCGTGAGGCCTGAGTAGCTGACCACAATAGCAAGATCTTCTCGCCCCATGTTTTTGGCGTAGAGCATCTGAGAGTGGTAATCGTCGCTCAAATTGCAGTTGATGTTGAGGCGCATGAGTTTGAGCTGCAGATCTCTTGCAACCAGAAGCGAAGCCCCCATGCCAAAGAGACAGATGGAATGGGCCTGCATCATGAGTGAAACAACTGAGTCAACAACCTGAGCATCAAGCAATTGCCTGGTAAGCTCCAGCGAAGAAATGTTCTTTGCCGTAACTTTTTCGATGATCACATCAGTGGTGTCACCTGCGATAACGCCGCCGACAGCAATATCGTTGCTTTTGTTGCTTACTGCCAGCTCGTAAATAAGCGCCTGCTGGAACTCTTTATAGCCACCGCAGCCAAGCTTTTTGCAAAGCCTGACAACCGTTGATGCAGATGTATACGTTTGAGCTGCTAGTTTATGGATTGATTGACCAACTGCCGCCTCTGGATCGGACAGAATATAGTCGACAATATCGCGTTCAGCTGAACTAGCATTCTTGCGATACTCTTCCAGACGTAGACGAACACCTCTCACGCAATCACCTCCGGCCGTCCAGTTGACTAAAACGTTTGACTATATTGTTTCACGATGCCATAAAAATTTCATCTGTAAAGTAGGCAGTGCCGTAAACGGTAGTATTGCATGCGCAAGTGTAAGCGCGCTCCTTGTGCGTTGCATGCGCGACTGCTCATGTTTTCCCAGCATAATGCGGGGACAATTGTCGCAAAAATCTTGTCTTATGTTAGGTACGTTAATATCACTTCATAAAAACTTTTACTACCGAGTAGACATTTGACCACGTAAAACCTGATTAAAATATTTCATCTTTGCCTAAAAAATTCAAATTTAGATACCATTGACAGCTTTTTTGATACCACTCGCAGTACGTTAACGTACCCATTATTTCATCTTAGACAAACTAGCTGCAATTTTGATGAAACGCACGTCATCATAAGCGCAAATTATCTCAGCCAATTGAGATAGCAGGTGTTTCACCTAAGGCAAAACCGAAGGAGACGATATGCGCACCAACGAAGATTTGCACCAGAATCAAAACGCTCACTCTGAGCACTCATCTAACGCAGGCTCCCCTGCTGGACAGACCAGAAGGCAATTTCTGAGCAGAAGTGCTCTTGGTCTAGCCGCTCTAGCAGGTCTTGGCCTTACCGCCTGCCAGACAAAGGGTGGCGCAACTGCTGCTAAGGGAACCGCAAAGAAGGTTGACTCTGTAGACGGAACCTTCCAGTACGAGAAGGTCTTCCCTGTTCTAAACGACAACGAGGCCTTTGACGACTCTCTTGTTACCAACCAGCTCAACAGCTTTGTTTGCTTTGCTGGTCAGGGCACCGTCTATGTAAAGAGCTCCGAGCCTCAGAGCTTTGCACTCTTTGTAAACGGCCACCAGGTGCCAACCGACAAGCTTGACGGCTCCTCCTGGAACCAAATTGACATCTCTGACGTAACCGTCAATGGCGATAACCGCCTGCAGGTCAGCACCGTTAAAGAGACTCAGGCAACCTTCGAGGTCAAGATTGGCTACCCAACCCTTATTGACGGCACCAAGGACTACGCCGACAACGACAACTTTAAGCTGATTGACCAGATCATCAACGCAGAGATTGCCAACGGCTTTACCTCTGCCCAGCTGGTAGTTACCAGGTACGGCAAGATTATCAAGAAAACCAACTACGGCAACGTCAATTCTTACAACAAGGACGGCTCTCGCATCAAAGACGGCAAGGCTGTTGACGACAATACCCTCTACGACCTGGCTTCTAACACAAAGATGTATGCCACTAACCTGGCAATTGAGAAGCTGGTTACCGACGGTCAGCTGGACGTTTCCAAGAAGGTTCAGGAGTACATTCCAGACTTCAAGGACCAGGAGGGCGATAAGATCCTGGGCAAGAATGACCTTACCGTTCGTGAGATTCTTGAGCACCAGGCTGGATTCCCACCAGATCCTCAGTACCACAACCGCAACTACAACCCAGAGAAGCCTGACGATCCACAGCCAGACGCAAACCAGAAGCTGTACTCTCAGAATCGCGACGAGATTCTGCAGAAGATCATCGAGACTCCTCTGCAATACGTCCCAGGTACTAAGACTGCCTATTCCGACGTAGACTACATGCTTCTTGGTTTTATCATCGAGAAGATCACCAATAAGCGCCTTGACCAGTACGTTAAGGAAGCTCTCTACGAGCCACTGGGACTCAAGAACGTCACGTTCAACCCACTGGACAACGGCTTCAAGGCTGACGGAATTGCAGCTACCGAGCTTAACGGCAACACCCGCGACGGCCTGATTACCTTTGACAACATGCGTACCGATACCATTCAGGGTACGGTCCATGACGAGAAGGCCTACTACGCAATGGGTGGTATCTCTGGTCACGCTGGTCTGTTTGCCAACGCTTCCGACCTGGCTGTTCTTGTCCAGACCGTTATGAACCGTGGTGGTTATGGCAACACCATGCTCTTCAGCGAGGACGTTCACGATCAGTTCATCAAACCAAAGGACACCAGCGTCACCTACGGTTTGGGCTGGAGGCGTAAGGGTCACATTGGCTACCAGTGGGCCTTCTCGCCAATTGCAAACGCTGCAACCGTTGGCCACACCGGCTGGACCGGCACGCTTACCGTCATCGACGTCTACAACAACACCAGCTTGGTACTGCTCACCAATACTAAAAACTCGCCTGTCATTGACAACAAGGTCAATCCTAACGACTTTGTGGGCAACCACTTCCTGACCGGCGGCTACGGTGTTGTTTCTACGCTGGCATTTGATGGCCTTGACGACGCAAACGCTGAGGGCAACAACGCCAAGCTCATGGACATGGTCATTGCCAAGTACAAGCTCATTCAGGCTGAGGCAGATTATCAGACTGACCCCGATAAGGCTTCCCTGAAGGCATTGCTTGAGGTCTGCGATCAGAGGAAAGACTCCAAGGTTATCAAGGACTTCCAGGCAAGCGATCTGTACAAGACCATCTCGGAGTTTGTTGGTAAGTAGCACGCGGAAACCGCTTGCTGGTAAAAACTCCGCTTGACAGCAAGAAGCTTCGCTCAACGGTAAGAAGCGACTCCTTACGTAAAGCTCGTGTAAACAAGCTGCAAAGCGGGAATAAACGCAGTACACGAACAAGGTACGATACACATCTTGTCTAGCAACGGCCCTCTCCTCCGTCTAGACACACCAAAGCCCGGATGCTATTGCGCGGCATCCGGGCTCTTTTTGTGCGTACGTGCGCGCATGCTGGGCTTTCGAGTGCGTGGGTTTCTCGGCAGGTGCACCCTACGAGCCTGAAAAGTGCATGAAGTCTGAGTAAATTTGCTCAGACTTGGCGAGAAAAACCGGCAAAGAGCTCAGACTTGGCGCGCTTTTCCGGCAAATTACTCAGACTTAGCGAGAAAATCAGGCTCCTTGAAGAAAGTTCCCTGTGCGTTTTAAGGCCTGATCGAAGCTCGCTTGAAGCGAGCCTAAAAAGTGCAAAGAATCTGTATTTGAGATACAGATTCTTTGATGAAACCAGGCAAATCCACAGTTTCTTTTGCATTTTCAGGCAAAAGTTACAGATTCTTTGCAGAAATCAGGCACGCTTTGCGGTCGCGAGCTTGCGCTCGCACTGCGATCGCAAGCTCACCGAGCACGTTCGCCAGGCGCGCAGCTTACAGTGCGGCGAGAAAATCCTCTGCTTGCTGGGCAATTGCCTCGTGAACCTCGGGCTCTGGCTCCCAAGTTCCCTCAGTCCAGGCGGTAACAGGAAGCGAGAAGCCGTTGAACGGCTCAACTGGATTGGTACGCAGGGCCAGGAACTGCTGCTTTACCACGGCAAGCGATCCCGCAGTCTTGTTTCGGCCGCCAACGCCACTTGCAGTGACAACCTTGCCAGCAATTGCGGTCTCGGACTTCTTCTCGTAATCGGAAGTAAGCGGACGGCTTAGCCAATCCAGGATGTTCTTGACAGTGCCAGGAATGCTGTAGTTATACTCCGGGGTAAAGAGCCACACACCGTCGGCAGCCATGACTGCGTCCCTAACCTTTTGAACACCTTCAGGAGCAGGGAATTCTTCGTCCTGATTGAGCAGAGGGACGTCCAAAACGTCAACGACCTCAATCTCCGCCTTGCCTTCGAGCGCCTTTGCCGCAACCTGGCTCAGCGTCTGATTGAACGAATTCTTACGGCCAGAACCGATAATAAATACAATTTTCTTCATAAGCAGACCTCTCCGCGAATGCTGTGTAAATAAAAATCATGCACGAGCAAACCTGCCCGTACATGATTTTTGTACCCAAATGTTAGCTCTGTAGTCGTATTTAACAGAAGTCCGAGAAATTCACACAGCTCTCAAGCGCTTTTACCACCTGCTCAAGACCTGCGAGGTCTTCCTGGGTGAATCGAGCCACGCTCGGACTATCAATATCCAGAACGCCAACTACCTGGTTATCCTTGACGATAGGAACAACCACCTCAGAGTTTGATGCAGAGTCGCACGCAATATGTCCCGGGAACTGATGCACGTCCTCTACCAGCTGACTTGTCTTTGTTGCCGCGGCCGTACCACACACTCCCCGACCAAATGGAATGCGCACGCAGGCAACTTTGCCCTGGAAGGGTCCCAGGCGTAGCTCGGGAGTACCTGACTCCAAATCAGACGTCGTAGTAGGGTCTACCAGGTAGAACCCCGCCCAATTGATGTCATCGAGAGCGTCCCATAAAAGAGCAGCAGCGTTGGACAACACCGGTAGCCAGTGAGCATCAATCTCGGCAAGCGAGACAATCTGTTTTGCAAGCAAACCGTAATCAGTCATATCTACTTCTCTGGCAAAATCTCAATCCAACAGCCATCAGGGTCTGCGATAAAGTAGAGACCCATCTTTGGGTTCTCTTTAACGATGCAACCCATCTCCTCGTGAAGTGCGTGGAACGCGTCAAAATCGTCAACGCGGAACGCAATGTGAGTGTCTTTTCCGCCGTTATCGTAAGGCTCTACCCAACCGCGGTTCCACGTAAGCTCCAGCTCAAAAGGAGACCAGTCGTTTACCAAAAACGTGTTGGTCCAAGAGCCGTCCTCTGGTCCCTTAACGCGGTCAACGCGAAATCCCAGAGCCTTCTTGTAGAACTCGACGGTTTTCTCGTTATCCAAAACATGAGTGCAGCGGTGAACAAATCGTGCCTGCATAAATCCTCCTTTGTTGTACGCCTACCTCGCGCCTAGTTGAGCTCCTGCTCAAGCTGATCGACAAGCTCGCCGAAGTACTTGAGCGCAGCGTTAACGGGGTCTGGAGTAGCCATATCAACGCCAGCGCCGCGGAGCAGCTCGATTGGAGTCTTGGAGCAACCGCCGGACAGGTAGCCAATGTAGTCCTTGACCGCAGGCTCACCCTCAGAAAGGATGCGCTGGGACAGGGCAATAGCTGCCGAGAAACCAATGCAGTACTGATAGACGTAGAAGTTGTAGTAGAAGTGAGGGATGCGCGACCACTCCAGCTTGATCTCTTCGTCCAGTTCAATGCCAGGTCCAAAGTACTCTGCGCAAAGCTTGCCGTAGCGCTCAGAGAGAACCTCGGCGTTCAGAGCCACACCGTCAGCGTTCATCTGGCTGATGTCACGCTCAAACTCAGCAAACATGCACTGGCGATAGATGGTGCCACGGAAGCCCTCAAGGAAGTGGTTGAGGATGTACGCGTGGCGGGCAGGATCCGTCTCGTGCTCAAGCAGGTAGTGCGAGAGCAGCGCCTCGTTGCAGGTAGATGCAACCTCTGCAACAAAGATGGAGTAATCGGAGTAGGTAATCTCCTGGTTGTGGGACGAGAAATACGTGTGCAGGGAGTGGCCCATCTCGTGAATAAGGGTGTAGACGTCGTCAAGGCCGCCCTGGAAGTTGAGGAGCATAACGGGGTTCATACCCTTGCCACCTGCGGAATAAGCACCGGAACGCTTACCTGGGGTCTCATACACGTCAACCCAACGGCTCTCCAGGCCCTTCTTGACCAGGCTGACGTACTCCTCGCCCATAGGTGCCAGCGCCTTAACAATAAGGTCGCAAGCCTCCTCGTAGGTGAACTTCATGTCAACATCGTCAACAAGAGGAGTGTAAACGTCCCAGAAGTGCAGCTCGTCCAAGCCCATGACGCGCTTGCGCAGGTCAACGTACTTGTAGAACGCTGGGAAATTCTGGTGAACAGCGTCAATGAGGTTGTTGTAAACCTCAACAGGGATCTCGTTTTCTGCAAGAGCGGCCTCAAGGGAGCTTGCATACTTTCTAGATGACGAGAAGAACTGCAGGTTCTTGACCTGGCTGGTCAGAATTGCAGCAGAGGTGTTACGGAACTCACCAAAGCGGCTGTAAAGCTGCTTGAATGCGGACTCACGCAGGACGCGGTCGGCATCCATCAGCAGAGGAACAAATGAACCGCTGGTCAGCTTATGAGTCTTGCCCTCGGAGTCAACGGCGTCGTCAAAGGTAAGGTCTGCATCGTCAAACATGGAGAAGATGTTGGTTGGCTGAACAGCAAGCTCTTCAGCACGTGCCAGAAGAGCCTCTTCCTCAGCAGAAAGGGTGTGCTCACGCTGGTTCAAGATCTTGTTGAGCTTGCGACGATAGAACTCAAGAGCTGGAACCTCTGCATAGAACTTCTCGACAGATTCTGCTGGAATGGCCAGAAGCTCTGCGGCAAACCAAGATGTTGCCTCGCCAACCTGGGTATATGCGCTGGTAGCATTTGCGACATATGCCTGGTACTTAGCAACGCGGGTATCCTCGTCACTCTTGCGCTCTGCGTAGTTGATAATCTTGTAGAGCAGAAGGTTCATCTGGTCCTCAAGCTGCAGGAACTCCAGGAGAGCCTGAGCAGAGGTAGAAATCTTGCCCTTGAACGCAAGCAGCTTTGGGCAGTAAGCCTTGAGCTCCTCGAGTCCAGCCTCAAATGCCTCATCACTAGGGAACATTGAGGACAGGTCCCACTTATATTTGCTGTCAATTTCTTCGCGAGACTCGTATGCCATGAGCCTTCCTTTCTTGACCGGTCAGTATGTGCTGTTATGTAGTGTCCCACATACACGCCAATTTCATGCTGATAACAGCAAAAAATGAACCCATTTGATACAAATCGTCAAATGGGCTCATCGATTTCAAAAAATAAAAAACTTTATTACAGCTCTTCTCCGTTGGTTTTAATTACCTGCTGATACCAAGAGAAACTATCCTTTTTAATACGACGACCTGTTCCGTTTCCCAGGTCATCCTGATCAACATAGATGAAGCC
>CAJZGX010000025.1:0-12336 GCA_916048235.1 uncultured Atopobium sp. | reverse complement strand
ACAGATACTAAAAAAAGACCCTGGTTCCCTATTCAGAGCGCCAAGGTCTTTTTCGTTGACTTGACTATACCATATATACCCGACTCGTACAATGGCAGTACATCGGTCTCCAAAACCGAAAATTAACGTTCGAATCGTTAGTCGGGTGCCAATTTTGTTGATTTAAGCCACTTACAAAATCTATGCGATTTGAGACAAAGGCAGATAAAGCATATTAAAAAATGCACCCACTCTCGTAGATGCATTTCATTCACCAACAAACCCGACTCAGTCCAGCCGTTGGCTCGTCCTTTAACTAGCAAGTGTATCTATTTTCGTTGATTTAAGCCACTGAAAAGTGGCTTTTTTCATATACGCAACCGTTGCGGAAAAGCGGTACTTACCTCGTAGCAAGGGTAATGCTACTCGTAAACGTCCGAGCGGACGGAACCTGTTGAAAGGAAAGAAATGGATTTGAAGGAACCTGTAACCACTCAAGAGCAGCTCGACAAGATCGTGAAAGACAGGCTGGAAAGAGAGCGTGAGAAAGTACGTTCTGAGTTCTCTGATTATGATGACTTGAAAGCCAAAGCTCTGAAGCTTGACGAACTCGAAAAGAGTGGCTCCGAGGAGCTGAAAAAGGCACTCGCTGAGGTTGACAACCTTAAAGGTGAACTGCAGACACGTGATGAGAACGCTAAATTGCAGCAGATGCGCAAGCAAGTCGCTAAAGACACAGGGGTACCAGAGGACCTCATTCACGGCGCAGATGAAGAGAGCATGAAGACGTTTGCAGAAGCCGTAGCGGCGTTCGCCAAAAAGCCTTCTGCTCCAATCATTCCAGAATCAGGCATTTCTACACAGGCTGGAGAGACTCCAGCACAAAAATTTGGTCAATTCATGGCCGAAACATTCAACTAATTGAAAGGATTTAAGTATGGCAACCGGTATTTTGACAACTTCTGCAACACTTCCAAAAGACCTCTCCGACGAGATCTTTGCAAACGTCCAAGACCAGTCTGCAATTATGCAGCTCGCAACTCCAATTGAGCTTCCTGGCCGCGGCATGACTATCCCAGTTGTAACGGGTGACCCAGAGGCTTCTTTTACCGCTGAGGGTGAAGAGGCTAAGGTATCTAACACCTCTCTTGGCGTAAAGGAAATGAAGCCTTATAAGCTCACTGTTATTGAGCTCTTCTCTAACGAGTTCAAGGATAACTATGAGGCTATCTTTGCCGAGCTTCAGAATCGTCTTCCAGGCGCCATTGGTCGCAAGGTTGACTCTACCATCATGTATGGCACTGCTCCTGGCACTGGCTTTGATACTCTTGCAGATGCTGAGTCTGTAGACCTTTCTGCTAAGCCTTATGACGGCTTTGTTGACGCGCTTGAGAAGGTCTCCAACGCTAACGGTGACCTTAACGGTTGGGTCCTCTCTCCAAAGGCTCGCACTCTGCTTCTTAAGGCTAAGGACAGCCAGCAGCGTCCACTCTTTATCACCAACCCAGCAGTTGAGGGTAAGGACGGCGGTTCTTCTGTTCTTGCTATCCCATCTCTCTTCTCTCGTGCAGCTTATCAGGCAAAGGTTGCCTCTAAGACACCAGAGCTTGTTGGCGTTGGTGGCGATTGGACTGGTGCTCGCTTTGGTCTTGTTAAGGACATCGCCATTTCTATGGCTGACCAGGCAACTATTAACGCTGGCGGAACTACTATGAACCTCTACCAGCGTGATATGTTTGCTCTTAAGTGCACCTTTATGTTCGGCTTTGTTGCTCGTGATAAGGCACAGTTTGTCCGCCTTGCAAACGGTACTGCCGCTTAATAGGAGGCTTATATGGCAGAGACAAGAAGCTTTGCCACAAAGGCCGACTATGAGAAGCGTTATGGGTCTGGTGTTCCAGAGAGGGTTGAGGTACTTTTGCAAGATGCCTCAGCCCTCTTGCGCTCTAATTTCATTGCATATCATCAAACGGCTTACACAGAAGGCTTGAATCTTCGATTTGATGAAAATGCTTGCGCCGTTACTTGTGCGATTGTTGCTCGTGCTGTGAATGTTCCTGCTGGTTTTGAGGGTGCTTCTCAGTACAGTCAGCATGCCGGCCCTTATGAGTCGACATTGACTTTTGCAAATCCAACAGCTGATTTGTATGTAACGCGCTCTGAGCGCACTCGACTCGGCTTGAGTGGTATCAGAATTGGCTCAATTCAGCCAATGTTTAAGCAAGACCACGAGGTGAATGATGGCAGCAATTAGGGGCGTTCGGGTAGAAGTGGTTAGAGTAACTACTGTCCTAGACGATCATGGCAATGAGACCTCTGGAGTAGAGTCTTATGAGCTTGTTGACAATGTCTTACCAGCTCCAGTTGCGACATCTGATTTGTCTGCGACGCGCCCAAACGGAGACCGCATAGACATGGTCTTTCACTTTCCAAAGACTTATAAGCGAAGTCTAAGGGGAACTTTTATTGAGTTTGATGGCATGAGGTTTGCGGTCGTTGGTGACCCGCAACCCTACCTTAACAACCTAACGCCGCTTGAATGGAATAGGGAAGTTGAGGCGGTGGTTGTCGATGGGTAATGATTTTGTCGTCACAGGACTTAAACCTGATTTGGCTGGTATTCGTGATGTGCTTCACAGCGCTCCTGTAGCTGACATGTGCCGCGAGGCGGCTCAGATTTGTGCAGCAAAATGCAATTCTTTACTGCCAGAAAAATACCTCAAACATGGTGCTCGATTTGACGCCAAATGGGTTAATCGCGAGTACACCGCAGCCGGCCTTGTGTACTGCTCTGGAGCAGAGAACGGCATATGGGCTTGGCGTGCTAACGCAAAGCTCAATATTCTTAAGAAAGGATGTAGAGGATGAGCTATGACATTCTTTCAGACCTTACTAAGTATATGAGTGAAAAGCTTAACGTCCCTGCTTCAACACGAGTTCCCGCCCGTGAACCAAAAGAGTTTATTACCATTACGCGAACCGGAGGAAGCTCTACGATTGGCTGGGATATAGCTAATCTTGCAGTGCAATCTTGGAGTACAACGGATGCCTCCGCATATAAGCTTGCTTTGGCAATAAGGCTTCTTTTGCTTGAGTGCTGGCAAGAGCTTGATAAGGTCATCAAGGTTGAAGTTCAAAGTATCTACGACTTCCCAGACCCGGATTCAAAGAAATATCGATATCAATTAGATGTGTATATCACTACACGTCTGTAAGGAGTAATCATGGCTGATGCTATTTACAATGCAAATTCCGTTGGAGCAGCAAAGGGCCGTCCTGGCGGATATGCCGCAGTCGTTGACCCAAGCGTTGACATTAAGACGCTTCTTGATGTTAAGAAGACCATCAAGGATCTGATGACTGCGAACCCTGGCAAGATTAAGTCACTTGGATATATTTCTGAGGATGGCGTTGAGTTTTCTGTTGATCTCTCTTCAGAGGATAAGAACGACTGGGGAGGAAATGCCATTAGTTCCTCAATCTCTAAGTACTCAGAGTCTGCAAAGGTGACATTCCTTGAGTCTGCTGAGACTATTTTGAAGGTCATTTACGGAGACGATAACGTCAAGGTTGAGACAGACGGTTCTATTACCGTTCGCCACAACCCACGCTTTACCGCACCTCGCATCTACATTTTTGACGCGGTCATTAATGAGACAACGGTTAAGCGCTCTCTTATCCCTGTTGGGCGCATTTTTGAGCGCGATACCGTAAAGCAGAACAGCTCTGACTTCCTTGGCTATACCCCAACCATTAAGTGTATGCCAGCCGAGGTCTTTGACGGCGATACTTATCGTGATGTCTTCTATGACACCACAAAAGCGAGCGCAACTCCTGGCGTTGTACATTAATTAAGTTTTGAGAGGACTCAATATGGATATTTCCAACATGTCAGCGGAGCAGCTTCGAGAGCTCGCAGCGGAGAAAGAAAATTCACGTGCAAAGTTGGAGCACGATTATCTTGACTTTGTACAGGATAAGCATAAGTACGCTCCATATGAGCGCGTAATTGAATTCGAGGGTGAAGAGTATGTCGTTGATATGCGTCGTACTAAGTCTCGTGAGTTTATGCGTCGCATGGCTCGTGTTAGTGATGCAGAGCAAAATAGCCCAGAAGCACTTTCTCCTGTACTTGCTCTCTACGACTATCTTTTTGGCGGCGATTGTGACAATCATGTTGTGGAAATCGTAACCGCCAAGCTCGGATATGACGACGCTGAAGAGATCATGCGCATTGAGTCCGCTCTTCTGGAAAAACTTGACGCAAAAAACTAATTCCGCTTGCTCCAATTCTGTGTGATGACACAAAAAGGGGCAAGCTGGAAGCAGACTTTCAGCAGTATTACCAAGTAAAGCTACAGACGCTCATCGACTCTTGTGAGTTTGAGCGTCTGTTTTATTTGATGATAAACCTCCCTCATGGCTCAAGAACAGTGTGCAATGTTGACCCCAGAAATGACTGGTCCAATAGCGACTATTTGCTTGCACTGGCGGTTGATAACCTTTCGTATCTTCGATATGAACAAGCAGGAGGTAAAGGCAGAAAGCCTGACGCTGTTAAGCGTCCAGAACTGAAACAAGAACAAAGTAAGAAGAAGCTTCTTAACGTTTCACAGGACCGCGTTGATGAGCTTCTTTTTAGAGAACGCTAGGAGGTGAATAGTGGCTGGAACAGTAGTAAGAGGTTCCGTCCTTCTTACTCCTAAATTTGACAATCTTGGTGCTAATGTAAAGCGAGCACTGGGAAGTGGATATAAATCGGCGGTGTCTGTCCACACAAACGCTGGACGACAGGCCGCTCAAAACTACGCAAGCGGCTTTGGCGGCGCAACCGGCGCCATTATGGGAATTGTATCAAGCGTTACATCTCGTGCGTTAGATGCGATTTCTGGTTCAATTGCCTCTGCGGTCAACCGCGTCGACACGATTGCAAACTTTCCTAAGATTATGCAGTCTGTTGGCTATTCTGCAGACGACGCGCGTGCGACTATTGAACGGCTTTCGTCTGGTATTGACGGTCTTCCAACATCGCTTGACGCCATTGTTGGCTCAGTGCAGAAGATTGCACCTGTGTCTGGTTCACTTGCCACAGCAACAGATGTTGCCCTGGCATTTAATAACGCACTTTTGGCTGGCGGTAAGAGCCAAGAGATAATGAATTCTGCTTTTGAGCAGTATTCTCAGATGCTCTCGACAGGCAGAGTCGACATGCAGTCATGGAAGATTCTTGCGCAAGCGATGCCAGGCCAGCTGAATCAGATTGCTAAAGCTCTACTCGGTGCTAATGCAAACCAAGCAGACCTGTATAAGGCTATGCAAAGCGGCGCAATTACATTTGACCAATTCAACAATGCAATTGTAAGCCTCAATAATGAAGGTCTTCCTGGCTATGCTTCATTTGCTGAGCAGGCACGTATCTCAACGGAGTCAATTGGCACCGCATGGACCAATGTTCAGAACCGTATTAATAAGGCTGTTGCTAAGATTATTGATCATATTGGCCAAGCCAATATTGCAAGTGCAATCAATGATTTCTCTAGCAGCTTTTCTGGTATAGCCGATACAGTTATCACGTATCTTGACCCCGTTATTTCCACTGTTGGTTCTTTTATGGACCAGCTTCAAAATAACGGAGCAATCACATCATTTGGCGATGCTTTAAATGCGCTAAAAGACGTATTCGACAGTACTATCGGGCTTATTGGCGACCTCATAACAACGTTTACTGGTTTAGATAGTTCAGAGGATGCTTCCCGCAGTGCGGCAGATTTGCTTAAATCTGCTGTCGATGGCGTTAAGTCTGCTATAGAGCTCGCACGTGATGCAGTCCAAGGTTTGAGAGATAACCTCGCGGTTGTTGCACCCGTCATTGTTGCCGTAGCAACCGCCCTGATTGCTTACGAAACAATCAAAGCCGTACGTTCAATAGCAGATGACTTTGGACTTCTAAAAAGTGCCGCTTCTTTGGCCTTTGATGCTATCAAGGGTGGAGAAGGCGTCCTATCAACGCTTTCTGTTTTTGGTGAGCTTGTTGGTGAGGGTGGGGCACTTGCGAGTGTCTTCGGAACGATTTCAACGGCCATTAGTGGCGTTGGAACAAGCCTTCTAGCCCTCGTAGGATCTATCCCTGTTATTGGCTGGATTGCAGTTGCGGTAGTTGCTCTCGGGGCTGTTTTTACATGGCTCTGGAATACTAATGAAGATTTTAGAAATGCTGTAATTGGTATTTGGGACTCTATTTGCTCGGCTATTAGTGGTGCAGTAGATTCCATAGTTGGTTTCTTTACAACAACATTGCCAACAGCTTTCACTCAATTCGTCCAATTTGTTCAAGGGATTCCCGCAGCGGTAGGACAATTCATCCAAGAGCTACCATCAATGGTTCTTTACGCGCTTACTTTTGCAGTTGTATTTCTGTTTGGACTAGGCGCTCAACTTGCTCAGCTGGCGGTTCAGATTGGCTCTGAATTTGTTCAGAACGTTGTCAACTTCTTTACTGTCGACCTACCAAGCGCATTTGCTCAGTTCGTCTTATTTGTATCGACGATTCCAGAACAAGTTCAAACTGCCCTTGCAACGCTTTTGGTAAACATTGCTCTTTGGGCAGTCGACATGGCGGCAAAAGCATCAGAGGCCGCCGACGGATTTCTCCGTGGGGTTACAGATGGCCTAAATGCAGCAGTCGATTTTGTGAAGAGCGTTCCAGATAAGATTAAAAGTTTCTTTTCTAATGCGGGCGATTGGCTTGTTAATTCTGGTAAAGCGCTCTTAGATGGCTTCGCCAAAGGCATCAGAAATGCTGTAAATGCAGTAACAAGCGCAGCATCAGACGCGCTCGGTGCGGTGCGTAAGCTATTCCCATTCTCACCTGCAAAGAAAGGACCATTCTCAGGCCATGGCTACACGACGTATTCTGGCCGTGCTCTCATGAGAGACTTCGCAAAGGGGATTAAGGGAAGTTCCGCACTTGCTGAAACAGAGGCAATGAGTGCTCTGTCAAGCGTACATGACGTCTTTAGTAATGCTCGTCCTCTGAGCTTCTCAGCGGTTGCTGACGCTAATGCAAACGGTATTTATCGTGCCGCTTTTGAGCTTGATTCAAGACAGCAACGCGCAAATGCAACCACGCTTGCAGATATCTATGACTTCATGCGTAACGGTGAGCTCGGACAGGTTATTGATGAGAACTCTAACAATATTGGAGACCGTGATTTTGCTCGAGCGGTTCAGAAGGCGGTGAAGACGAATGCGTAAGCTCAAATACGTTTCTTCCCGCGGTAATAGCTTTGAGCTTGATGTGCCAGAAGCCTCAATTGGTACTGGCACATCTCTTAGAGGTTACAAGCCTGGATACACGCTAGGAGCGCGTTCTATTTCTGGCATTTCCTCTAATGCTCAAGAAGTCACGTTAGATCTCTTCATTGAGGGTTCTGAACTGGCAGAATCAATGGCCAAGGAATTTGAATTTGATTTCAATAATCAAAAGCCAGGAGCGCTGGTCTATAACAATGAGTGGTCACAAGATGTATATGTGTCTAAAAGTGAGGTCCAATCGGTCTTTCATGATCAGGCAACAGTTGCTCTTACAGTTATTTTGTTAGAAGGGTCATGGCACAAAAGCCACATTAAAAGCTTTAGCGTGACTCACGATGATGTACAGAGTGATTGGCTTAATTTACCGACTAATGCTCCATACAACCTTGGTATTACAAGACCACCAAACCAGCTTGAAGTTCGGTCATCCTCAGAATGTCCAGTAAAGTTCACCATTTACGGGACAGCTCTCCAGCCACGAATTGTGATTGGTGATAACACTTATTCATTTTTAGTGACGGTCCCAAGTGGAGGTCGTCTTGTTGTAGATGGCACTCGTACTCGCAAGACAATCACACTTGTTACTGAACTTGGGGACGTGTCAGACCGCTTCGATGTTGGTAGCCGTGGCAGCGGAAAGGGCAGTGGCAACTATTGCTTTGAACCACTGAAACAAGGCTTTCAGAGCGTCTCATGGGACGGCACATTTGGCTTTGATATTGAATGGTGGGAAACAAGAGGAGGTCTTCCATGGACATCTTAACGGTGTCAAAGGCTGACGGTGAAGATATTGCTGGTACAGAGGACTATGTGCTCGACCTTTCTTTTGGAGATACGGGAAATACTTTTGAAGTATTTGCCCCGTCGATTCCAGTCAAAGATGGATATCTAGTATCTATCGATGGAACAGAATATGGTGGCATCATCGACACAGCTTCAGACTCGCTTGACGGTGGTGTGTCTACGACTACATGGAGCGGGCGTACCTGGCACGGTATGCTCGCTTCAAAAATCTTGGTCCCGAGTACTGATTACATCAATATCTCGGATAAGGCTCAAACAGCCATCGAGAGCATTGTTACTGCAGCAGATCTTGCAACAGTATTTGAGGCTAAAACGGGACAGTCTGAGACAATTATTAAGTGCCAGCTACCTCGTTTTTGCGACGCTTACACAGCATTAAGACACATTGCAAATGCCGCGGGCTCACGTCTTAGAATTCAGCGTGCTGATGGTAAGACACTTATTTGGCTAGAGCCTCTCACAGACAACAGACTTGATTCTGATGCCCTGGATTACAAGTCTAAGACGTCATATCATCCCGTAAATCACTTAATCTGTGCTGGTAAAGGTGAGCTTGCAAGTCGTACGGTTATTCACCTCTATGCAGACCGTGCGGGACGTATTTCAAAGACGCAAAGTTTGTTTGGCCAAGATGAAGTAGCAATGCTCTATGACTACAACAATATCGAGGATGCGGAGCTTGAAAAAGAGGGAACAAAGAAGCTCAAAGAGCTTCAAGCTCAGTCTTCTGTAGACGTTACAGTCCATGACGGTTTGAATCTATACATCGATGATGTTGTTGTAGCCGAAAATCAAGACACAGGAAGACGGACTCAAGCGACTATTGGCAAGAAGATAGTAAAAGTCGCAAGCGGAGTAATGAGTGTAAGTTATGAAGTGACTTCACCAAACCAGACTCGAGGCTCACATGGCGTTTCATTTGAGTCTTCTGGAGCGTCTCAAGGTGCTGGAACTACATATGTAGCCGGCACTGGCATTCGTATTGTCGGCAATCGCATCTCAGCGGTTATGTCGGATGAGAAAGTCGCTGATATTGAGACTCATATTGCTGCCGCACAGTCGGCTGCAATTGCCGCTCAAGGTCAAGCGCATGAGGCAAAAGACATTGGCAATAACGCGTTAGTTTCAGCAAACTCAAGCGTTAAAAATGTATCCTCAACAGGGCCGCTTGCAGTTTCCCAGACGGGTTCCAACGTCACTTTAAGCCTTCAAAGTTCTGGCGCAGAGGCTGGTTCATACGGCCTTTCAGAATCAATTGTGGCTGGGAATAATGCCAATTTTGCAATTCCGCGTCTTACAGTTGACGAATTCGGACGTATTACTTCAATCGCTCAATCAATGGTGACTCTTCAAATTAGTGGGGGAGCCAACCAAGGCGGAGGCTTCCTGGCTGCTCATCCAATCGGTTCAATCTATGAAACAACTAAATCATTTAATCCATCGAGCCTCGGCGGTACATGGAAACGCCTGCCGTCACTTGACGGTTTTAAGTGGGAAAGGACGGCGTAATGGCTAAAGAACAAGGCTCCAGATATACCTGTGACAGATGCGGTAAGTCTGAGTTTGTTACTCCAAGCAATACATACTCGCTCGCTCAATGGCATGACATTAAGCGTCAGTCACAGCGAGGAGAAGAGAATCGCACTTATTGCGAGAGTTGCTACAAAGCATATCTTGAGCTTCTTGCAAAACATGATGCTTCATTCAAAGAGTTTGAAAGCAAGGTGAACTAATATGGCGGTTACATGCGTCGATGGACAGGGTCAGGCACCTCACATTACTGGTGCAGATAAAGGACGTTTGCACGCTGGTATTTTTGGCGAAAAGAGCGTCGTGCTTGCAGTTGGTAAGCGTCTGGCGGCTACGCAAGAGAGTGCCAATCGAGTCACTATTGCAACCGGCGACGCCTCTCTGCATGGCAGACAAGTAAGTGTGACTGCTCCGGAGCAGGTCACAATCACTTCTGGAACTCAAGGACAGAATCGTAACGACTTTATCTGCCTTAAATATGAGCGTAACGCGCAGGGAATTGAGTCGGCAAAACTTGAGGTGCTTCGAGGTGTTCCAACATCTGGTAAAGCTGAGGACCCCTTAGTCCCAGCAGGTAACGTCTTAAATGGTGACGCTCAAGACTATTTTCCGCTCTATCGCGTCAAGCTTAATGGCGTTGTTGCGTCTAAGCCAGAGCAACTCTTTATGTTTGCGAATACGCTCTATCAAGATGATAACGGCGATTTTGAAACAGTCATTTTGCAAGATCAGGGAAGTTATAAGAATTACTGGCACATCTATCGCACGGGTGATTCTGTGACTATCAAGGTAAGAGGCTGGCTTGCTAACAACGTTGCTTATGACGCAGTCAGATGCCCCTTCACCATTCCTGAAGGAGCGAGACCACCTCTAGTAGATCATGAAAAGTACGGTTCAGTCTCTGACAGTACAGAATCTATTGTGTATAGCTCAGGTTTCTGCCCCGGTCACGCTGACGTGATTACGGCCATTTCTGCTCGTCCAGATGGAAACATCTACTTGCAAGACATGGGCGGCGCTGTTTCCAACGCCTGGAGACAGGGATCTCTTACTTATACAGTGAGGCATTAAGGAGGCGGCTATGAATATCACAGCTGAGATGGTCGGCTTCCTTATTACTGGCATTGCAGCTTTTCTTGGCTGTTTAGTCTCCGTCTCAACTCTTCAGTCTCGCTCTAAAGAAGAGCGCGAGAAAGAGGATGCCTGGAAAGGCAACGTTACTAACACCCTCACTCGCTTAGAAACGCGTCAGCAAGTCATGAATGAACAGCTGAGTAAGTACCAGCAATCACTTTCTGACTTGACTGCTACGCTCACACAGCACACAGCTGAGCTTTCTGTGGTTGGAATCGTTGCTCGAAGGGCGGACGAAGTCTCAAAAAAAGCAGCAACCGACCTCGCAGAGGTCAAAACCGACGTGAGAAATTTAGACTCACGCATCACTAGACTTGAGAAATAAGGAGATCAGACATGATTAACTGGAAAGTACGTCTTCATAATCCAGCTTGGTGGCTGGGAATGGCTGGAATTGTCATGAGCCCAATCCTGGCATATCTTGGACTGGCATACTCAGACCTCACGACTTGGGGCAGCCTTGCCGATGTGTTTGTGAAGTTTATTAGCAATCCTTATCTTATCGGCACCGTTGTTGTTGCGGTGTTAGGTGCCATTGGTGTCACCGTTGACCCGACCACGAAAGGTATTAGCGATTCTGCACGTGCAATGACTTACGAAAAACCAAGCGTGAGCCCTTTAGACGGGGGAGAGCACTAATGGCTGATTTTTCAGGTGAAATTACCGCTGACGTATGGGCGCCTACGACTTCATATACTGCAGGGCGTGGAGGTCATAAGGTTGAGTACATTGCTGTCCATCATGAGGCTTCTGTTGGCTCTTCACCTTATAGCATTGCTGCAATGTGGTCAGCAAATGGCTTCGTTAGTGCACATTACTCGGTAGATAATGGAGGAGCAATTGCTCAACATGTCTATGAGAGTGACACGGCTTATGCTGTAGGACGCTGGGAAGAAAACCAGCGCAGTATTTCCATCGAACACGCCAACGATAATGCGAACCCATGGACGGTTTCAGAGACCACTCAGGAAAGTGGAGCGCATCTTGTTGCGGCGTTGCTTATTAAGTATGGACTTGGTTACCCTCGCTGGGGTGGTAATGTTCGACCGCATAATCAGATTGCTGCAACCGCTTGCCCTGGCGAGCTTGCTGGCTCTCAGAACGCTCACTATATGGAGCGTGTATGTTACTGGTACGAGGTAATGACTGGTGCCCGCTCGATTTCTGAAGTTGGCTGGCATACCGACGGCAAAGGTTCTTGGTGGTACCAGACTGGTGAGTCATCGAGTGATTATGCGGTTGGTTGGTACCGAGTCGGCATGAAATGGTACTACTTCAATGAATCTGGTTGGATGCTCACAGGCTGGGTCCATGCTTCTTGGGAAGGATCTGAGAAGTGTTGGTGGCACTTCGATGACAGTGGAGCTCTCGAAGCTGATAAGTGGCTTGAGTACAACGGAAGCTGGTACTTGTTAGGTTCTGACGGTCGTATGGCCACGGGCTGGGCTGAGCACAACGGTAAGAAGTACTACCTCGATGAGACTGGCCGTATGATTACTGGCTGGCTTAAGCTTGACGGTGACTGGTTCTACCTACGCTCTGACGGGTCAAGAACTGAAGATTGTCTTTATGGAG
>CAJZGX010000024.1:0-12450 GCA_916048235.1 uncultured Atopobium sp. | reverse complement strand
CCAACTGCGAGGTATCCATGGCCGAAAGCTACGACATGAACAACCGCCCTCATTTTCCTAAGCGCGCTGTCATTACCGGTGGTATGCCCTACGGTAACAAGAATCTCCACTTTGGACATATTGCGGGCGTCTTTGTCCCAGCAGATTTCTTTGCTCGTTTCTTAAGAGATCGTATTGGCCAGAAAAACGTACTGTTTATCTCGGGAACTGATTGCTATGGCTCTCCTATCGCAGAGGGCTATCGCAAAAAGGTTGAAGAAGAGGGTTACGAGGGCACCATCCTTGACTACGTAAATCATAATCACAACCTGCAGAAAAGCGCTCTTAACGCCTACAATATCTCGCTTGATTTCTACGGCGGTTCCGCGCTAGAACCCGCCGCAAAGATCCACGAAGAGATGGCTGACAGCATCATGCACCGCCTTTACGAGCGCGGTAAACTCTCCAAGCTCTCAACTAAACAGTTTTACGATACCGAGGCTCACACATTCCTTAATGGTCGCCAGGTTAATGGACGTTGCCCTATTAAGGGCTGCAAGTCAGAAAAGGCTTACGCAGAAGAATGCGACCTGGGTCATCAGTTCAATCCAGAGGAGCTCATTGCCCCTGTTTCGCAGCTCACTGGCACCACGCCAGAGCTTCGTCCTGCACCAAGCTGGTACTTTGACCTACCACAATACAAAGAGTTTCTAAATAACCTGGTAGAAAAGTGGAAGAACAACCCACAGATTCGCTCAGTTGTTACCTCTACCGTTCAAGAGACTCTGACCGAGCCTATTATCTACATTCAAAATTCCTTCCGCCAAGACTTTGACGGCGTTGCCTCTTCCCTCCCAGCTCATAGTGTCCTTGAGCCAGAAGGTAACGCTTCTTCCTTCTCTGTTGTTTTTGAAAATTGGCAAGATAGAGATGAAGCTCGCGAGAAACTCAAAGAGGCTGGAATTCGTTTTAGAACAAGCAAGACGCTCCTGCCTTACCGCATGACGGGCAATATTTCTTGGGGCCTTAAGTCTCCAGACATTGAAGATCTCAAAGACCTTACCATCTGGGTTTGGACTGAGTCCCTCTGGGCTCCAATTACCTTCACACGTGCTGCTCTTTCTGAAGACGCTAGCAACGGTGGTTCTCGCTACTCTTCTGACGAGTGGCGCGATTGGTGGTGCAGTGACGATGCTGCTGTCTACCAGTTCATTGGTCAGGACAACATCTTCTTCTACTGCATTGTCCAGAACCCACTGTGGGATGCACTTGATTGGGGTCTTATCACCGATACTCCAGTTGCTAACTACCACATTCTCTTCATGAACAAGAAGGCTTCCAGCTCTGGTGCTATCAAGCCTCCAATGGCTGAAGAGCTCCTTGAGTTCTACACTCCAGAGCAGCTCCGCGCTCACTGGCTCTCACTTGGCCTTGATCAGCGTGCCGTGTCCTTCTCGCCAAAGGCTTTTGATACTTCCGTTTCCAGGAAGAGCAAGGACGGCGAGCCAGATCTTCTGGTAAAGGATGACCCTCGCGTTGTTGATCCAGCGCTCAAGGAGTCCGCATTCCTCACTAACATCTTTAACCGCATGGCTCGTAGCTGCCTGTATGGTGCAGCCAATGCTTGTGGCGGTCACCTCCCTGTCAGCGAGCCTCACCAAGAAGTCATTGATGCTGCTCAAGAGGTACTGCTTAAGTACGAGCAGCTTGCATACGGCTTTGACGCGCATTCCGCATTTGCCGCTGTTGATGAGTACGCTCGCGCAGAAAACAAGCGTTGGGGCGAGGCTTCCAAGGCTGCTCAGGGCAGTGACGAGGCTTACGACCAGGCACTTGCAGATGCATTCTATGCACTCAAGACCATCACGCTGCTCATGCATCCAGCTGTTCCAGAAGGTTGTGAGCGCATTGCAGATGCCCTCAACTTCCCACATGAAGAGTTCTTCTCCTGGGAGAACGCTTTTATGGGTCCAAAGGAGCTCGCAGCAAAGCTTGGTCAGAGCGCGGAAGATCACCAGCTTGAAGAGCTTCCTCCACGCTTTGACTTCTTCAAAGCACATCCAAGCCAGAAGAATTAAAACACGCAGCTAGGAGCACACGTGGTCGAGTTTCCACCCGTCTATCGTCCAAAACCCTATAACAAGCCAACAGCACACCTGAAGAGCCATCTTCAGGTGTTGCTTGATGACGGTGCGGAGATTGCAACGTTTGTCTACGCTCCCCACACCTCTGCTGGCGAGAAACCCTGTGAAGACCTTGCATCAACTGCGGCTTATTTGGCGTCTGTTACCGACGATACCTTTGCTACACCCATTGTTTTTCTCCACGGAAACGGTGAAGAGCACGGTATCTTTGGAACCATCATTGATGAAGTATGCAAACGTGGCTACAACGCAATAGGTATAGACTCCAGAGATCAAGGACAAAGTACCCGAGGAACAGCTGCTTTTACCTACGAGCAGATGGCAGAAGATGCATACGTTGTCCTTAAGCAGCTTGGAGTTACCTCAGCTCATATCGTGGGCTTTTCTGACGGAGCTATTCTTGGTCTTCTTCTGGCACGTGACTATCCAGACGTAGTTGCCTCCCTCGTATCTATCGGAGCAAATCTTGAACCTGATACGTTAGGTGATATGACCTGGCTATATGAAAGTGTCGAGGGCAATAAACGTTGGGCAGCTCAAGGTTGGGAAGGCGCTGTTCTAGAAGATGGCTATCCCGTTCCCTCGCCTGCTGAAGCTGCGCGTATTGCAGAGCATCTTGAACTCATGGTAGATAACCCTCATATTGACCCCGCGTCCCTTGAACACATCTCCGTTCCTGTTGTTGTCATGGCAGGTGAATACGATGAGATTTATCCAGAGGAAACTCGTCGAATTGCTGAAGCAATTCCTACCGCTCGACTTCTCTTCATTCCAGGATGCCCTCACAACGTTCCTAAGGTGTCTCCTGGTGCGGTAATTCGTAGGTTATTTGCAAATTTTGCCTACCTTTAAAAACAGAGCTGGAACTCTAACCTGATTTACCTGCTTTTGTTTCAAGAAAATAAAACTTAGGTACTTAATTGTTAAGTACCTTGCTATCTCAGGATTTTTGAGTAAAATACCTAGCAAGAATTATTTCTGTTACGGGAGGTGCTCATGCATCAAGCATCAACCTCACCTACTCAAGAAATGCGTATTATTCGCAATCTTGGCCATCTAGGTCATTATCTTTACATCACGCGCGGATGTCGTGGCGGTCAACAATTTATTTTGACTGCGCTCTATCGTGATGGAGATATGACCCAAAAAGATCTTCTCGCCAAGACAAAGAATACATCTGCATCTCTTTCAGAAATGGTGAGCAAACTTGAAGCAAAAGGTCTTGTTGAACGTACGCGCGTAGACAAAGATCGCAGACAAACACTTCTTTCTTTGACAAAAGAAGGTCGAAAACAAGCAAAAGAAGCTCAAGAGGTCATCGAGTCATTTGAAGCGCAGGCTTTGTCGGTTCTTTCAGATGAAGAAAAAGTTACATTCTGCGCATATCTAGATCGTTTAGTTGAACATTGGGACACAATTAACAGAGATGAGAAAGGAGAAACGTCATGTCAGAAGAAGTAACTTCAACTGAAGAACTTGAAAGCATGGTTGAAACATCTGAAGCAGATACTACCTTGGCTCCCTCTACCCTGACAGGTATTGTAGATGTCAGTAATCTTTCCATTAAAGAGATTGCTTTAGTGCTTTCAAAGAGTATCGGTGAGTTCAAAAGAGACACTATCCTCACTCCTCTCTTTGTGTTAATTGAGACCATCTTAGAAATCCTCATTCCTTTTAGAACAGCTAATCTTGTTGATACGCTTCGCACAGGGGCAGAACTAAACGCTGTCATTCAGTCTGGAGCTGTTCTTGCTGCTATGGCAATGCTGTCGCTGCTGTTTGGAACACTATCCGGTATTTCTGTTGCCAAAGCATCCACTGGCTTTGCACGCAATCTTCGTCGTGATATGTTCCGTAATATCCAAAATTTCTCGTTTACCACTATTGATGCGTTCTCTTCGTCATCGTTGGTAACACGCCTTACTACGGATATTTCTAACGTACAGATGGCATTTATGATGCTCATCCGCATGGCCGTTCGTGCTCCGTTTATGTTTATTGCAGCGTTTATTGCTGGCTTTATCATGGGTGGCTGGCTTGCCATTATTTTTGTTGCCGTCATGCCTCTTCTAGGAATTGGCCTCTACCTCATTATTTCTAGAGTCATTCCTATTTTTAAAAAGGTATTTAAGAGATACGACGCGCTCAACGAATCCGCTGAAGAAAACTTGGCTGGTATCCGCGTTGTTAAGTCATTTGTAAATGAAAACTTTGAGCGTCAGAAATTTAATAAGGCTTCAGAAGAGCTGCGCGAAGATTTTACAGCAGCCGAGAGGCTCATGGCTCTGAACTCTCCATTTATGAACTTCACTATTTACGTGCTGTTTGTCTTCATTCTGTACTTTGGCTCGTACCTGATTGTCTCTTCTCAGGGAACTGCCTTTGGCGTTGGACAGCTTTCTTCGCTTATTACGTATGGCTTTATGATGCTTATGGCACTCATGATGCTTTCCTTTGTCTTTGCCATGATCATCATTGCAGAAGAAGGTGCTCGCCGCATCTGTGAGGTACTTCTTGCAACTTCCACTATTAACAACCCAGAAAATCCTCTGACCGAGGTTACAGATGGATCCATTGATTTTGAGAACGTTGGATTCTCCTATTCCGGTCCAGAGGGTCGAGAAGCCCTGTCTGGTGTAGATCTTCACATCAACTCTGGTGAGGTCATCGGTATCATCGGTGGTACCGGTTCTGCAAAGTCCACGCTGGTGCAGCTTATTCCTCGCCTATACGATGTAACCGCTGGTAGCGTTTCTGTTGGCGGACACAACGTCAAAGACTATGACATCGACGCTCTTCGTGGCGCCGTTGCTATGGTTCTCCAAAAGAACGTACTTTTTAGCGGTACCATCAAAGAGAATCTCCTGTGGGGTAACCCTGACGCTACCGATGAAGAGATTCTTGAGGCAGCTCGTCTTGCTCAGGCTGATAGCTTTGTTCAAACCTTCCCTGATAAATATGAGACTCATATCGAGCAGGGTGGCAACAACGTTTCTGGTGGTCAGAAGCAGCGACTCTGTATTGCGCGCGCGTTACTTAGACGTCCAAAAGTACTTATTCTTGATGACTCTACCAGCGCTGTTGATACAAAGACAGATTCTTTAATTCGCTCTGGTCTTAAAGATTACCTGCCTGATACCACCAAGATCATCATTGCTCAGCGTACTTCCAGTATCGAAGAATCTGACAAGATTATTGTTCTGGATAACGGTCGCGTTAACGCAATTGGTACGCACGAAGAGCTCCTGAAAGATAACCCAATCTACCGCGAAGTGTACTTCTCACAGAACAAGCAAAGTGTTGATGAAAATCAGTCTCAGGAAGGTGAGGTGACTTCTCATGAGTAGGACAACAGAAACAAACAATGCAAGACCAAAGCTTCCCGTGGGAAAAATTCTTACTCGAACCATTAAAATGCTCTGGGAGTTCTACCCTGTCCTTCTCCCTGTAGCACTCCTTGGTGCTGTTATCCAAGCAATTATGCAGTCACTCCCAAGTGTCTTCTTGGAGCGAATCCTCTCTATCATCTCTAACTTTATTGATACTGGTGACTGGAGTTCTGCTGAAGGCTTAGTCTTCCAAAACGTAGCTCTTCTCGCCACCTTCTACGTCATTGGACTTCTTGCGAATATCATCTCTACTCAGGGTATGGCCATTGTCACCCAGGGAGCTCTGCAAAAATGGCGTTCAAAGATGTTCTCGCACATGCAGGACTTGCCTATTAGGTACTTTGATACGCATCTCAATGGCGACATCATGAGCTATTACACCAATGATATTGACGCAATGCGCCAGATGATTGGTACCAGTCTTCCAAACCTCCTCTTTACCTCTGTGGTTATCATCGCAGTAGTATTCATCATGTTTTACTACAGCGCACTTATGGCCATGGTTGTTCTGTTTGGATTCTCTTTGATGGGCCTTGCTACTAAAAACCTTGGTGGTAAGTCTGCAAAGAACTTTGTTAAGACTCAGAAGACTACCGCAGATGTTGAGGGTCACATTCAGGAAATGATGAATAGCGAGAAGGTCGTTAAGGTCTTTAGTCATGAGGCAGAAACTATTGAATCATTTGACAAAATCAACGATGAGCTGATGGTTGTTGCAAGAAATGCAAACCTTTATGCCAACACGCTTATGCCTATCCTCAACAATCTGGGCAACATTATGTACGTTGTAGTTGCTGTAGTTTCTGGTGTGTTTATTACTCTGAACATTCAAAACGTTTCTTTGTCTGGACTACCTTTCACCATTGCTGTAGCTGTCCCCTTCCTCAACATGACACGTCAGTTCTCCGCTCAGATCAACCAGATTTCTAGTCAGATTAACTCTGTTGTTATGGGCATCGCTGGTGCTAATCGAGTTTTTGAGCTACTTGATGAACCAGCAGAGACTGAAGAAGGTTACGTTACTTTAGTCAACGCAGAAACCATTGACGGTAAAGTTCAGGAAGCTGAGTACCGCACCGGTTACTGGGCTTGGAAGTATCCACACAGTGACGGCACGGTTACTTACACCCCTGTTAAGGGAGACGTTCGCCTCTTTGATGTTGACTTTGGCTACGAGCCTGGCCATACCGTACTGCATGATATTTCTCTGTACGCAAAGCCTGGTCAGAAGGTTGCTTTTGTTGGTGCAACAGGAGCTGGTAAAACAACCATTACTAACCTGCTCAACCGCTTCTATGACATTGAAGACGGCAAGATTCGCTATGACGGCATCAACATTAACAAGATTAGGAAGAGCGCTCTTCGTCGTGCTCTCGGTATTGTTCTGCAAGACGTCAACCTCTTTACGGGCACCGTTTTGGACAACATCCGCTACGGGCGTCTTGATGCTACTGATGAGGACTGCGTGAAGGCCGCAAAGCTTGCTGGTGCCGATGACTTTATCAGACGTCTTCCTGACGGCTACCACACCATGCTCAAGGACAACGGCAGCGCCCTCTCCCAAGGACAGCGCCAGCTCATCTCCATTGCTCGCGCAGCAGTCGCAGATCCACCCGTCATGATTCTGGACGAGGCTACCTCCAGCATTGACACACGTACCGAAGCAATTGTCCAGCGTGGTATGGACGCTCTGATGTACGACCGCACCACCTTTGTTATTGCTCACCGTCTTTCTACGGTTAGAAACGCAGATGTTATTGTCGTACTTGACCACGGTCGCATTATTGAGCGCGGTACACACGACGAACTTCTCGCCAAGCGAGGAACGTACTACCAGCTCTACACAGGCGCCTTTGAGCTTGAGTAAAGGTTGAGCTTATGTAATGTAAAACGCCTTGTCATCTTAGCGACAAGGCGTTTTTTGTGTATGTAACGGTTCTTAGGCGAGAAGAACGTGATGTAGATCTTCTACCGTATCTACAATTGCAACCGCTCCCGCATCAATAAGCTCCTGTTTGTTGGTGGTTTTTCCATACAAAACACCAATACATGGAATCTTATTTGGGAATGCTGCTTCCATATCAAAACGGCGGTCCCCTACCATAACGCTTTCAGAAGCATCAAAGCCAAGCTGGCGCATAACGTGAGCGATGGCAGTAATTTTATCGGTTGCCGCCTCATCTATTCTTCCGGCATAGGTATCAAGAACACCAATAAGATTGTTGTCCCTAAGGCCCGTCTCTAGCATAGGTTGATTCTTTGAGCTTGCTACCGCAACCTTTTTACCGGCGGCGTGAAGGTCATCGATGAGGTCTCTCATACCCTCAAAGAGTGGCCATTTTCCTGTAGTTACATAAAGCTCTCGATAACGCTTAGTAACCGTAACAGCATCCTCATGGCTTAAGCCAAAGACCAGCTCAAACGCATAAGGAAACGGTGGTCCTACAAGCTTTTTAAGGTCTGATTCTATAAAGTCTGTGTGGCCGCAGTCTGTCATTGCCATCTTTGCGGTAGAAACAATGGTGGGCAACGTGTCTGCCATAGTCCCATCAAAGTCAAAAATAATAAGCGAACGATTCTGCAGATCTGAAACTACATCAGAAGCTACCAATGCTTTGTTTGTATCAGTTACGTTTTGCATTATTGCCATGTCAATCCAATCATCTACGTATGTGAGTATACCGTTCATGGTGCAAAACTAACCAGTCAATGACATTTTCTTCTCGCCTGCCGAATTAACTATTGACAGCTGAAATGTCGTACATCAGCAAAGGTATATAGTTAACTATAGATGAATCAGTATGCCTAACTTGGGAGGTGTATGATGACTCGTCAGGAAAATAATCCAGAAGCTAAGCAACCTGGAAGAAACAGGCTCGGAAAACTCTATCCGTCTCTCGTCAATACAGACGTTCTGCCTGATGAGTCTCTAGATGCTGCTCAAAATAATCAACATGTTGGTTCTATTGATCAGACTGGTTGGCATACAAAGCTCAATATTGAAGCGCTTTCTCTTACACTTACGGAGTCAACTACCCCTCTTGAAGTGCTCAAACATTTTGTAACTACAGCATTTTTGCGTGAGAAAGATTCTCACCGAAAAGGTGGGTCTGTTGCTATTCCGCCAAGTGATTTTGAACTGCATCTAGCCCAGCGACTAAAAGATGCCGGCGTCCTTGGCATGCAAAATATTACTATCCCCTGCCGGGTGGTACGTCTGCGCACCAATGGCCTCTTTTATCTGCGCGCTAATCAAAAAGCACTTTCCTATGAACAGAAGATTCAGCTCCTTACTATTGAAAGCGCACTGAACACTGCCCTCTTTGCAGAGCGATACTTTCTTGATGCAAATATGGCATCTGAACTTGACTTACTTGCTTTTGAGCAAAAGATTGTTTCTACCATGATGAAGCAATCTCGCCCCCGCTGCGCCACCACTCAAAGCACCCAAGAAGATGGCGAATGGGTTGTCCGCAAAGCCATCTCTCTACACATTGAAAGCCTGCGTCTATCTCAGCGTCTTGTCACTGAGTTTAGGACCAACGTACACAAGGGAATTGCCGCCTTTAGAGTGCACCTAGCCCTACCAGAGCAATTTCCAAGAAGCTTTCTTAGCGCAGATGGAAGTATCAAAGAAGCAACCTTTGATGACCTCAGTCGTGCAGCAACCGCTTACAACTTACACCTTGGTATGCTCATCACCGCAAGTGCTTTTAGAAGCTCGAAGAGGATTAACGAGGTCTGGCTGTCTGGCATTTGCGATACAAACAAGCTGCATGCCTGTCTTTTCTCGTTCCACATTACTCGCAAGCAATTTGAAGATACAAACATTACAGAAGAGACTAATCCGCTTTCTGTCTATCAGCTCTGGAACGCGCAAATCGATGAGGCAGATGGCATTCTTCATGCGGTTCATCCACTCTTTACCTTAGATGATGAGATTTTCTGTCCACCCAGTAGATACGATTTTGTTGAATCGTCTCAAAAACGCCTTGATAGCGTCGCAGCTCACGCACTAGGCACCGATGAAGTGTCGGGGCTTTCTATTGATGAAGGTCAGGCGCGAGAAGAAATTATCACCAAAATTTTGCGCAACCTTTCTTCTTCTACAGAAGAAAACGTCCGCACTATCTTGTCGTATACCGCAAACTCTACCGATCCTACGGTGCGAGCAGCGGGAGAACGCGTGGTTTCTCGCTTTATTAAGGGCACGCTTGCAGAAGATGACTTTGAGGCTATTTCAGAGGAATTTGTTGACGGAGGCGTTCTTTCCTTAGCGGTTACCAAGGCCCAGCGTCTTATTGGCGAGAAAAACTATCAAGACGCAGAACTACTCCTACGTGAGGCGCTGGACTCCGTTGATGGCAATAACACCTACACGGACTCAAGCACTACTCAGTGGCGTGTGTTTATGAACTACGTTGATCGAGTGCTCTACAACAGAATTCTCTCTAATCCCGAGAAAAATACTCGTCTAGCTCCTATGTCTTACTTTGAGGCTCACCTTTTGGTATCTATTGCTCAGACGCTCCAGGGACAAACTCAAAGTGCTCTTCAGCACGCGAGAAGGGCTGTTGAGATTGCTCCTCTCAGCATGAGTGCAAGGCTACACCTCTCCCACTGTCTTGAGGAGTCGCTAGATATTACAGCTGCAGCAGATGAACTCAAGAAGCTCCTGTTGCTTGCCCATGACCCCGAGAGTATTGGGTTTGGTTATTACCGCATGGCGTTCTTCCAATGGAGACTCAGGCATCTGAAAGCCGCCCAAGCTTGTTATCAGTTTGCCTTGAAGTTCTTACCTGGTGCTACGTTTATTATTGGTACCGAGACGGCAATTCTCGCGCAAAGTGAGCCTGAGTTTAGCTGCGAAGAACTGAGCGATGATGAGATTTACGCCACGCTCATAGAAAATCAAATTCCTGTTGCTCCGACAGATGAAGTCTCTACTATTTTCTTAGATGGTACCCGCGCCTCACTTGATGCAGAGCTCTTTAGTGTTGCCAAGAACTTCATGATGAACCTAGGAATTATGACTAAAGATGACGTCTACTTTGACATGCTCAACTCCATTGAAGGGGAACCTGACAGATAAATAACTCAACTCAACTCAAACTCACAAAGAATTGGCATAAAAAAGGAGTTCCGATTTCTCGGAACTCCTTTTGCACAATGTGCTGTGACTTTTACAGCTCATTCATTACGCGAACAAGCTTTACAGCATAGTTCTTATCCATTGCCCACGTACCAGCAAGCTTACGAATAATGTTGGCTTTCTTAGCAAGAATCCATGCTCCGTAGCGCTTGTCAACCTCTTGAGCTTTGCTTGGATCAACGGTCAGTGGCTCATAACCTGCGTATGCACGAAGGTGCAAGGCCTGCGCGCGGAGTCCCTTAAGAACGGTATCAAACGAGAGTCCACGCTCACCATTTCCTGTTGCACCCATACCACCAAAGTTGCACTGCTCAGGAAGGACATCGCCACCAAAGCGAAGGTTACCTGTCTCAATCATGACCTGCGCATAGAGGAGCTCTGGACGAACTCCCTCATCAATTGCAGCCTGCCATAGCTGGTTTACAAAATCGGTTCCTGTTGCAGCGCCCTTCTCGGCATAGATAGCTGGATAAGCAGAACCTACGCGCTTGTTGAAATCTCGCTGAAGGTCCTCTTTCGTGACAAGAGGTGCTCCAAGAACGCTAGTGCGATCAGAGAAATTACCGCGAGTTGGCTCAATTGGAGAACCGTCATCGGCTGGAGTGTTGTTAGCGTCTCTATTATCTCCGCCGTTATTGCCGTCAACGTTTCCACCTCTACCGTTATTGGTATCAGTAGGCTTAATGTTGAGAACACCGAATGTATCTGCGTGTACAACACGACCGTCTGAAAGCGTGATGTCTTGGTTACGGAGCAGACCATTATTCTCGTCGAAATAATAATATGAGCCATTGATTGATTGCAGACCAAAGAGGGCGCCATGTTCAATAGTAGTTGGATCAAAGTACCAGGTCTTGCCATTTGGAGTATTAAACCAACCAGAAGCTAAGGCGCCACTTGATTGAGCCCATGCCCAAATATTGTTAGGCAAGGCAACCCAACCATTAGAGGTCATACCATTGTTTACATCAACATAATACGAGCCACTAGAAGTAGTAAAAATGCCGGTCTTCATAAGTGGGTAAGTTGCATTCTCATCAAAGTAGAACCACTTGCCGTTAGACATGTACTTCCAGCCAGAGTAAAGAGAGCCGTCTGAATTTGCCCAGGCCCAATTGCCATCAGGCAGACTAATCCAACCACCAGAAATAAGGCCACGATCAGTATCAATGTAGTACTTCTGATAGCCATCGGACATCAAACCAAAGGTAGCGCGATAGTTGTTATTACTATCAAAGTAGAACCATTTACCGTTAGGCATACGTTTCCAACCGGCTTGCAATGAGCCGTCTTCTGTTGCCCATGACCAAGAATCGTCAGGCCAGTGAATCCAATTATTCTTTACAAGGCCATTTACTTCATCAAAGTAATAAGACTTACCTGAAATGGTCCTCTGGCCAAGAGCGGCAGCGTTATGAGGTGCAGCTGCGTCAAAGTACCAAACCTTACCATTTGGCGTAGTAAACCAGCCAGAAACAGCAATTCCCCTAGCATCAAAATAATGCCATCCATCACTGTCTTGCAACCAACAGCTGACATAAGGAGTTCCCTGAGTATCAGCATACTTCCAGCCATCAGCTACTTTACGCCAGCCAGGCTGCTCTTTTACTGTAGCATCAAATTGCATCTGACGAGTAATTTCTTGTCCATCAGAAGATTTTGTAGTGATATACAAGGTATATCGACCACTTGTTGGAAGAGAAAATGTTGCTGACGTATCAGATGTATTAGATGCAACAGTCACCTTTGATCCATCTGGACCAACATAACTATAGGTAAACGTCGC
>CAJZGX010000023.1:0-12696 GCA_916048235.1 uncultured Atopobium sp. | reverse complement strand
ATTTTTCATCTATATATAGTGTTGTCATTTTGCGTTAGTTTTTTACGCTTTTTTGACATTATCTTTGTGCGAGCTTTACGCGATTTTGACGTTGTCTTCTCGCGCGTTTTTACGCTGCCTTTTGCAGTGTCTTTTACGCTGCCATTTAAACGGTCTTCTCGGCACGCTTTGTTTGGGCTAAATCTCGTCTTTTACAATCTGGCAAGCTGCATCAAGAAGTTGATCGCGAAGTGTCTCGTTAGCAGCCTCAGAATACACGCGTACCAGCGCATCCATACGAGAAGGACGAATGAGCACCCAAGAATCGTCTTTAAACTGAAGCTTAAGGCCATCGGCATGGCTTACCGAAACAGGAACTTTACCTGCAACGTTTTCTGGATTGAGACCCGGAAGGATGTTTCTGAACGCCTGGGTGGCCGCAGCATCAAGTCGCACTCCTCGCCTGCTATAACACATGCGACCCAGTTCAGCCTCGTCCTCAGAGACAAGCTGTGCAAGCGATTTATGGGTGTACGCTAGCATTTCGACAACAAGCAGGGCCACAAGCAGACCATCTCGCTCCAACAGGTGGCTTGGAATGCAAATACCGCCGTACTCCTCTGCGGCGAGAAGAACGTCTCCTTGCTCAATCTCTGAATAAAGTCGAGCAAATCCAACAGGCACGCTTGCAGACTCTAGTCCAAGATGAGCTGCCTGCCTGGATACCGTTGCCGAACAGGTCAGTGTAGAAACAACGCGGCCAGTTTGCTTTCTATTTTGTACAAGATGGCGTGTGATAAGCGGAATAAGCTCGTGTGGGCTAAGGAGTCGGCCGGTTTCATCTACGGCAGCAGCACGGTCTCCGTCACAATCAAGCAAAAGGCCCAGCTGTGCATGGCGGCTTACCACCATCGAAGAGCACTCATCAGCCCAAGGGTCCGCTGGTTGTGGGTGAATGCCACCAAAATCCCTGACAGGACCTTGGTGCATCTGATGTACAACACATCCAGCTGCGGAAAGTACGTCAGCAAGCAGGTCTGTTGCTGCACCATACATAGGGTCAACTACCACGCTCGGGCGTAGCTCTTTAATAACAGACACATTAATCTGATTAAGCAGCGCACTTTTATAAGGCGTCACAATATCTGTTGTGGTAAAAGTTCCACGCTGATCTGTTGGCTCAAGCGGCGTTGCGGACTCCACGCGCTGGAGAAAATCGCGAGAAACAGGGCCTCCATTAGCAGCGCGAATAATCATGCCGCAATATTCGCAGGAAAGCTCAGTTGCAGAAATAATGAGGCCACCAGCTACATCTTTATGATGTGCACAGGCCCAGCAAACAGATGGAGTTGGGCAAAAAGTCTCTGACACACGCACGTCTAAACCAAAGGAAGCCAATGTTGCAGCGGCTTCAAGAGCAGACGAATCTGCTTCAAAGCGTGTGTCAAAGCCGACAAACACAATACCGCCAGGCAGCTCCTGTGACCAAACAGTACCAAGGGCCTCTGCAAGTCTAACTACATTATCCCTGGTAAAGCCTTTATCATAGCGGGCCTGCCAGCCATCGCTGCCAAAACGGAGTATGTCGGGTCTTTTATCCAATGCGGTTGGCATAGCTGCCGAGCGCCTCTTTAAATGCTGCTGCAGAGCTCTGATCAGAGAGTGCCATACGAGCATTAGTTGCTGCCCAAGCTGCAGGAGTACCGGTATCGCAGCCCTCTTCCGCGTCGATTACCAGCGCATACATCTCTTCCTCAGCAAGCAGGCGCTCCATTGCATCTGTCAGCTGAATCTCGTTGCCAGCGCCAGGACCCTGAGTTGCCAGGAGCTCCATAATCTTTGGAGAAAGCAGGTAACGACCAACAATAAACAGGTGAGAAGGTGCGTCCTCTGGACGGGGCTTCTCGACAAGGCCTGTTACCTTCCAAATAGCACCCTCGCCCTCAGAGTTATCTGAAGGAGAAGAGATGCACTCACCTGCGATAATACCGTAGCGATTCACCTGATCTGCAGGTACTGGAGCAACTGCAATGACGGATGCGCCATTGTGCTGCTTGGAAATCTCTGCCATGCGGATGCACATCTGACGGTCTGGAACAAAGTAATCGCCGAGAAGTACAAAGAATGGCTGGTCGCCTACGCCGTCTGCAGCGCAAAGTACGGCATGACCAAGGCCACGAGGATTGTCCTGATAAGTAAAGGAAACAGGAAGTGCAGAAGCTGCATGGACTTTCTCGGCAAGGTCTTGCTTTCCACGAGAAGAAAGATCTGCCTCAAACTTCTGGTCTTCAGCAAAGTAGGTTTCAATCTGTGGCTTCTCGCGAGAATTGATGATGATTACCTCATCAACCTCTTCTGGCTCAAGAGCCTCTTCTACCACGTACTGGATGACGGGCTTATCCAAAACAGGCAACAGCTCTTTAGGGGTTACCTTTGTTGCAGGTAGAAAGCGCGTACCTAAACCTGCTGCTGGGATAATTGCCTTCATGTGTTTACCTTTCACCTATGAGCCCTGTTGGCTCTGCACACCTAACGTGCGCTTGTAAGAATGACGGTTTTGCCGCCGATAAACTCAAATGACAGGCGCTTTTATACGTACCTAGCTTGCATAAGCGCCAGGTTACGTTACTTGCTTGGAATCTCAATTCCACGCTTCTCAAGGAATTCAATGAGCTTAGCCAGCGTGTCAACAGAAAGCGAGTGCTCCATAAGGCAAGCCTCTGCATCTGCAGTCTCTGTGTCTACACCCAAGTCCTCCTCAAGGAAGGTGCGGAGCGCACGGTGAGCACGCCATGTGGTACGGGCATTTGCCTCGCCTTCTTTGGTCAGCGTGACACGACCATAACGGCTCTGCTCAACCATGTCCTGCTCTTTAAGCTGGGATAGTGCCTTGTTGACGCTTGCCTTGGAAACATCAAGGCTCTCGGCAATATCAACGGAGCGGACGCTCTTATCGTCATCTGGCTGCTCAAGTGCAATGCGATAAATTGCCTCGAGATAGTCCTCGCCGGCTTTTGTCAGTGTGTGCTCGTTTTGTACGTTATCGTTGGCCATAACTCTCCTCCGACGACTGCTTGACAGTCTTTTTCATGCAAAATCAGTTGCGCTACGCAACGAAAAAATTTCTAACACTTGAATGATACCCAAAAACGGCGCTTAGTTTTACTGGCGAGAAGAGCTGTTTGAAGATTCTGAGGACTCTTCTGAGCTTTTCTCGGCAGCCTCAGCATTTGCCTCGGCATCTGTTTGTCCATTTAAACTAGACGGATCGTCTCCTGCATCAATTACTTTCATCATCTTTGCAAGTGCATCTTCATCTGCAATGACATACGACTGACCGTCAATTTCTGTTCCCTCGGATGGTACGTATGCCGTATAAATATCCTTGTCAGTGTTCATGCCAATCATCTGAGTGCCCAAAGAAATAATATCTGAGACAGATAGATCGGTAATAACCATGCTTGCCGTTGAATTGACAATATTTGCAATGGCTACAGGGTCTCCTGTATTCAGAATCTGAGCAATCATAGCCTTGATGAAGGTTCTCTGATGGCGCATGCGGGTGTAATCGCTGTCTGCAAAAGCGTAGCGAACACGAGTAAAGAAGAGTGCCTGGGCACCGTTCAGTTTCTGAACGCCAGGGTACAATTCAACAACGTCGCTGAAGTTCTCTGTGTCACGCATGTACTGCTCAACGTTTACGGTTACGCCACCAAGAGCATCGGTAATGCCTGCGAGACCATCAAAGTTGACCTCTGCATAGTGGGCAATATGTACGCCGCATAGTTCATTTACAGCTTGTACCATGCCATTTGCGCCGTCATAGTAGTGGACGGCGTTAATCTTCATGTAAGAACCCTTCCACAAGACACGGGTATCTCGTGGAATAGAGAGCATAGTCACACGCTTATGGATAGGGTCAACACGCGCCAAAATAATGGAATCCGCACGATATTCAGTCTCGCCAGGTCGACCGTCGGTTCCTAGAAGCAGCATATAATAGGGGTCGCTTGGTGCAGAAGGCTCCTGAAGCGTCTGACGAAGCTCAGCAGTAATGACCTGTGAGTTATTGAGCTGTGCCTGAACGCTTGCATACCAGATACCTGCGCCCACCACAGCGGCAACAAAAACAGCAGCAAGAACGCCCAGAAGCGACCTGACTACCATCTGCTTTCTGAAGACACGCTTACGACGCTTGTGGTAGCCCTCTGCCTGCGTGCGACTAAAAGGAGAAGTGCCAGCTGCGGTGCCCTGACCTGCAGCGCCTTGACCTGCGGCTCCCTGACCTGCAGCGTTCTGCGAAGTATTGGCCGCAGCGCTTGGCGTAGTGCCTTGAGTACTTCCCGTAGCAGTATTTTGTGCAGCGTCAACCGAAGCGCCCTGTGAGGCCCCGTTGTCGAGCAGTTTTGCATGCTTTGGTTTAGTTGACACAAACTATCCTTCGATAAAGTCGTCGTCTGGAATGGTAGTGCGCTGAGCATCTGCTCCCAGCGCGACGAGTTTCTCGACAAATCCCTCGTAACCGCGGTCAATGTGATGGATGGCAGAAACGATTGTTTCTCCCTCGGCCACAAGACCAGCCATAACAAGCGCGGCGCCACCACGAAGATCTGGTGACTTGACCTGCGCCCCCTCAAAGCCGGAGACGCCGCGAACAATAGCGTGATGGCCCTCGATGGTAATATCGGCTCCCATGCGAGAAAGCTCGGATGCCAACATAAAGCGATTCTCAAAGACGTTTTCCGTGATAATGCAGGTGCCCTTAGCCAGAGCAAGCAGCGTCATAGTCTGTGCCTGCATGTCTGTTGGGAAACCCGGGAATGGCAGCGTCTGGATATCGATAGCTTTAAGATCTTGCTGACGAGAAGCCCTTGCCCACCTATCTCCAGTCTCGATGGTAATGCCCATCTGCTCGTACTTTTTAAGTACCAGACCAAGGTGATTTGGCTCAAAACCGTGAACAGTAATAGGCTCACCAGTAAGCGCGCCAATAGCCAGGAAGGTACCAGCCTCAATGCGGTCGCCAACGACTTCATGCTCAACAGGATGCAGCTCTGTGACGCCGTGAATCTCAATAACAGGAGATCCAGCACCCTGAATGTTGGCGCCCATTTTGTTGAGCATAGTAGCGAGGTCAACAATTTCTGGCTCACGAGCTGCGTTATCAATGACCGTTACACCCTTGGCAAAAACTGATGCCATCATCAGGTTCTCTGTTGCACCAACGGAAGCAAAGGCCAGAGAAACGGTCTCGCCGGTTATGCCGTGAGGAGCGCTTGCGTGAATATTGCCGTGCTCAACCTTAAATTCAACACCCAAAGCCTCGAGGCCCAGGATGTGCATGTCAATTTTGCGAGCACCGATATTACAACCGCCTGGCATTGCCACAACAGCCTTGCCAAAACGAGAAATAAGGGGACCCAAAACAGCAGTTGATGCACGCATCTGTGCAACAAGACTGTAAGGAGTCTCCCAGCTTGTAATATCTGTGGTATCAATTTTAAGCTCGTGAAGACCAACGACTTCAATGCGAGCGCCTAGCGTCTTGAGCACCTTGCCCATGACGTGAACGTCTGCAATATTAGGAACGTTAGTGAGTGTAGTAACACCAGGAGCCATGATGGTTGCAGCCATCAATTTAAGGGCAGAGTTTTTTGCACCCTCTACAGTGACCTCTCCTGTGACAGAACGGCCACCTACTACTTTTATGACGTCCATAAACCTCCGAAAACGACAGTGAGAGAATTTTACTCCTCAACCACTTGCTTCAGAAGTAGATTACACCAGTCTATCTTTTTTTCGTAGTAGGCACGACGATTATCGTCTTCTGGAAGAGAAAGCATCTGGTCAATAACGTCGTCTCTTGTCTCGCGCACAACATCTGCATCAATGTCATCAACGCGACGGGCATGATCTGCCAAGATAATGACTCCTGTTGGATCGATTTCTGCGTATCCACCAGAAATCACTATCTTGGTCATAGATTCTTCTTCATTCTCTGGATGAGGCATGTGCAGTCTTACAACACCATCGCCAAGCGCAATGATTTCTGGTGCGTGGCCTGGCCACACACCATACTCTCCATCTGATGAAGCAAGAATCAGACTTTCAACAGTTCCTTCGTAAAGAAGCTTATCTGGTCTGACAAACTGACAAGTCAACTCAGCCATGAGAAATCCTAGTTCTGTGAGCTATCCGAAGCGGACATCTTTGCAGCGCGCTCGCGAACATCTTCGATGGTGCCTGCAAAACGGAATGCCTGCTCAGGGAGGTCATCGCACTTACCGTCAATAATCTCTGCAAACGAGCGGACAGTCTCCTCAACGGTGCAGTACGTACCAGGGTTACCGGTGAACTTTTCGGCAACGTGGAATGACTGAGAGAGGAACTGCTGAATCTTACGGGCGCGAGCAACGGTGCGCTGCTGCTCCTCAGATAGCTCGTCCATACCCAGAATTGCAATGATGTCCTGAAGGTCGGAGTACTCCTGCAGTGTCTCCTGAACTGCCATAGCAACGCGGTAGTGCTCTGAACCAACAATGGATGGATCAAGAGCAGAACTGGAGCTGGCCAGAGGATCAACTGCTGGGTAAATACCAAGCTCGGTAATAGCACGAGAAAGAACGGTAGTTGCATCCAAGTGCGTAAAGGTTGTAGCAGGAGCAGGGTCAGTAAGGTCGTCTGCAGGGACGTAAACTGCCTGTACGGAAGTAATAGAGCCTTCCTTGGTGGAAGTAATACGCTCCTGAAGCTCACCCATCTCTGTAGCCAGGGTTGGCTGGTAACCAACTGCGGAAGGCATACGACCGAGAAGTGCGGAAACCTCAGAACCTGCCTGAGAGAAGCGGAAGATGTTGTCGATGAACAACAGAACATCCTGGCCCTGATCACGGAAATACTCTGCAGTAGTAAGGCCTGCAAGAGCAACACGCATACGAGCTCCTGGTGGCTCGTTCATCTGACCGTAGACGAGGCAGGTCTTGTTAATAACGCCAGACTCAGTCATCTCAAGGAAGAGGTCAGTACCCTCACGAGTACGCTCTCCAACGCCGGTGAATACGGAAGTACCACCATGCTGCTGAGCCAGGTTGTTAATAAGCTCCTGAATCAGAACGGTCTTACCAACGCCAGCGCCACCAAAGAGGCCAGTCTTTCCGCCTCGAACATAAGGCTCGAGAAGATCGATTGCCTTGATGCCCGTCTCAAAAATCTCTGTCTCAGTAGTGAGCTCTTCGAAGAGAGGTGCTGGGTGGTGAATTGGATAATACTCAACGTCTTCAGGAATTTCTCCACCATCAACTGGCTGACCCATAACGTTCCAGACGCGGCCCAGCGTAGATTTGCCTACAGGCATCATCATTGGCTTGCCGGTGTCCTTAACGCGAAGGTTACGCTGAAGACCATCGGTTGACGACATAGCGACGGTACGAACAACACCACCGTGAAGCTGAGACTCAACCTCAAGAACGGTGCTGACGTGACCAACAGGCGTGTCATCCTCTACCGTCAGTGCGGTATAGATGCTTGGAACAGGTCCGTCGAACTTAACGTCGACAACTGGTCCAACTACGCGAACGATTACGCCATCGTCAACGCGCTGATTGCGCTTGTTGAGAATAGCTTCCTCAAAGGAAGAAGTCTCTACTTGCATATCTGACATTACATATCCTCCAATGCTGCAGCACCACCGATAATCTCGTTGAGCTCAGTGGTGATTGCGCCCTGGCGTTCGCGATTGTACGTACGGCTAAGAGCGCCTAAGACGTTCTCAGCATTATCAGTTGCAGACTGCATTGCACGACGGCGTGCACCATGCTCGGCTGCAGCAGAATCAAGAAGTGCGTGGAAGATGACCGTCTTGATATAAGCGGGCATCAACGAATCAAGTACCTGAGAAGCAGATGGCGAGAAGTGATATTCACTCTTGTTATACGTCTTCACCTGTGAGAGGGCTTCTTCGGTACGTGGTTTATTAGGAATCGTGAGTTTATCGCGCGAAATAGGAAGAAGTTGCTCTGTAACCTGCTCTTGGTCAACACGATTCTTTGCATGCCAGTACTTAATTACGACACGATCAATCTTACCCTTGATATAGCTATCCATAATGTAGGAAGCAATACGATCAGCCTGGTCTGCTGTAGGCTCAGAGGAAATGCCTACATAAGACATGGTGGGCTTGATATTTCTATACGTAAAGTACTCAGTTGGCTTGCGTCCGCAAGTAATTATCTCGGACGACACACCCTTAGCCTTAAGACGTGCCATCTCATGCTCAACCTCGCGTTGAGGCAGGATGTTAAATCCGCCTGCAAGTCCGCGGTCAGATGCGATGACTAAGAACAGCACGTTCTTCTCGACTTTATGTGTAGCAAGAAGAGGCTGTTTCTTAGGATTAAAGCCAGCGCCTGCTACATTTGCAAGCATAAGGGTAATAGCTTCCTTATATGGCGAAGCAGCCTCGGCCCTATCAAGTGCCTTGCGGACACGCGCTGTCGAAATCATCGACATCGTGCGCGTAATCTGCATGGTGCTCCTGATGGAGCTCATACGCCTCGATATTTCGTGAAGGTTCGCCATTGATAATTACTCCTGCAATGAACCCTGGGTTACTGCGTCAAAAGAGCCTGGTGTGTCTGAATTAGCTTCTGCCTCATCCACAACCTTGTTTGGATGCTCTTCCAAGAACTTAGCCTTGAAGTGCTTAATGTGATCACTCAAGCGCTCTGCCTGCTCATCAGAAATCTTTCCGTTGCGCAGAGAGTTGCGGAGCTGTGGGTGATACTCACTCATGTACTGAGCAAGGCCATCACGGAAGAGAGCAACGTTCTCAAGATCAACGTCATCAATGAAGTTCTCTTTTGCAGCGTAAATTGCGCAAATCTGGTCAACTACGTCCAGAGCTGAGTAACGTGGCTGCTTGAGGAGCTCCATCATATGAGCACCATGGTTGAGCTGGTACTGCGTAGTTGCATCCAAGTCGGATCCGAACTGCGAGAATGCCTGCTTCTCACGGTAACTTGCAAGGTCCAGACGAAGTGTACCTGCAACCTGCTTCATAGCCTTGACCTGTGCATCGCCACCGACGCGAGATACGGAAATACCTACGTCGACTGCTGGGCGCTGGCCCTGGAAGAAGAGGTTAGACTGCAGATAAATCTGGCCGTCTGTAATGGAAATGACGTTTGTAGGAATGTATGCAGAAACGTCACCTTCCTGCGTCTCAATAATTGGAAGTGCTGTAAGTGAACCTGCTCCGTTTTCATCGGAGAGCTTACATGCACGCTCCAGCAAGCGTGAGTGCAGGTAGAAAATATCACCAGGATATGCCTCACGTCCTGGTGGACGGTGAAGCGTCAGTGACATCTGACGGTATGCAACTGCCTGCTTGGAGAGGTCATCGTAAACAACAAGAACATGTCCGCCTGGATGATCTTTGTCAGCAGGCTTTCCGTCCTTATCGTTATACATAAAGAACTCACCAATAGCAGCGCCTGCCATAGGAGCAATGTACTGCATTGGAGCAGAATCAGCTGCGGTAGCTGCAACAATGACGGTCTTGTCAAGAACACCATGGCGGGAAAGAGACTCGCGGATGTTTGCAACTGTAGACGCCTTCTGACCGATGGCGACATAGATACAAATCATGTCGGTGTTCTTCTGGTTTACGATTGCGTCAATTGCGATAGCGGTCTTACCGGTCTTACGGTCACCAATGATCAACTCACGCTGACCACGGCCGACAGGAACCATAGCGTCAATTGCAAGAAGGCCAGTCTGAACTGGCTCGCAGACAGGCTGACGCTGCATGATGCCAGGAGCCTTGAACTCAATAGGACGGCGATGTGTTGCGTGGATAGCACCAAGACCGTCAATAGGCTGACCCAGTGGATTAACAACACGACCAAGCATGTCGTATCCAGCAGGGATGTCCATAACGCGGCCAGTAGTGCGACACTCGTCGCCTTCCTTGATTTCAGAAACTTCACCGAACAAAACAGCGCCGACTGAAGTTTCATCAAGGTTCTGAGCAAGACCGAATACGCTGTGGCCGGTAACGGAGCTGGTGAACTCCAGCAGCTCGCCTGCCATAGCGCTACGTAGGCCAGCAACGCGAGCAATACCGTCTGCTACCTCAGTAACAGCAGATACCTCTTGCTGGGATACGGTTGAATTGACCTTAGAAAGGCGCTCTCTAAGCTGTGCCATGACGGCATCTGAGCTCAGCGTTCCTTCCTGTATGGTGGTCTTATCAGTCATTACAATTCACTTTCAACGTGATCTGAAGAGAGCCTACTCTTAATGTGAGTGAGCTGTGTCTTTACCGATGCATCATAACGATGATCACGTGCCTCAACAACAATGCCGCCCAAAATCTTGGGATTAACACGCTCAATGAGATACACCTCAGTGTTGAAGTTCTTCTCGAGCTTCTCGGTGACCTTTGCACGCAACTCATCATCAAGAGGCATTGTAGTAGTTACCGTTACTGTAAGTGTCTTGTCTTCTTCTTCAAGAAGCTCCTGGAACGTAGCGGCAACATCATTGATAAGGTTGACATCCTCACTCGCCTGCATAGCACCAAGAGTCTCAAGAACTTCTGGAGAGAACTTCTTTGCATGCTGAACCTGTACGAGGTCTGCAGTTGCACGACCCTCAGCGCGGCCAGCCTCCAGGAGTGCCCTGGTATAGCCCTCTACTTTTCTGTCTTGATCGTCTTTATTAGTGCTCATCTGGAGTACCTACTTCCGCAAGGTACTTTTCGGCAAGAGCACGCTGCTGCTCTACTGAAAGCTCGTTGCCAATAATCTTTCCGGCAATATCGACGGCAAGATCAACAACGGAATCAGAAAGCTCAGCCATGGCGTGACGACGCTCAGACTCTACAACGCCCTTACCCTTAGTAATAATCTCGACAGCTTCTGCCTTTGCCTGCTCGATAATACGAGCACGCTCTTCTTCGCCCTCACGCTTAGCAGCAGAAACAATCTCGTCTGCTTGCTGCTTAGCTGCGTCGATACCAGCTGCTGCGATTTCACGATCCTTGTTGGCTTCCTCGCGAGCCTTTGCTGCAGCGTCCAGATCGCCTTGGATCTTCTCTTGACGCTTGTCAAGCATACGTAGAACGGAAGGCCATACAAACTTTGCTACAACAGCAAAGATGATCAGAAACGCAATCAGAGCAGGAACAAACTCAGCGGGCTTTGGAAGAAGAATATCGGCACCACTTGCACCCTCTTCAGCAAGTGCGACTGAGGGAGCCATTGCCACAAGTAGAGCAGCAGTTGCGCCTACTGTGCTGGCTTTTTTAACTCCCTTACAAATCGTATTCATGCATTCCTCCAACGTAGCGTTTTCGCTGTTACAAACAGTAATTTACTTAACCATCAAGGTAACAACGAAGCCAATTAGGGCAAGTGCCTCGATGAATGCGCAGCCAAGAATAAAGACTGTGAAGAGACGACCCTGAACCTCAGGCTGACGAGCCATGTTGTTAGCGGCACTCGTTGCTACGACGCTAATACAAATTGCTGCTCCCATAACGCAAAGAGCATATCCGAAAATACCCACGATTCCTCCTTTTTCGCTCGCCCCTCTCAAGGCGACCAATATACATACCTATCATCAACTGAGCGTGGGCTCAGATGACTTCATCTTTTGTGCCGTTTGGCACCACAGTGTGGCAATGCCACCAACTAAGCGTTTTGCTTAGTGTTCAGACTCTACCAGCTGGATGTAGACAGTAGAGAGTAGGGTAAAAACGTATGCCTGAATGAAAGCAACAATAGTTTCTACCAAGTAAATGATAATCAACAGCAGAACCCAGAAGATTGAAAAGCCTGCCTGAGCAGCTGTTGATGCGGAGAAGTTCTCAATAGCTGGCATAAAGTACATAGATGCAAGAATTGCAAACGTACCCATAACGATGTGACCTGCATACATGTTGCAGAACAGACGGACGGCCAGAGTAACTAGACGAAGAAATGTTGAGAAGACCTCAATAACCCAGATAACTGCTGCAATAACAGGGTTAACACCCTTTGGTGCAAGGCTTAGGATGTAGCCAATAACACCCATCTTCTTTGCACCTACATACATAAAGTATCCAAGGGAGCAAAGGCCAAGAGCGGCAGTAACACCAATAGTACCGGTGCCTGGGTGTGCGCCAGGAATAAGACCAATGATGTTGTTGATCAGAATGAACATAAACATGGTGATCAAGAATGGGAAGTGTGTGCGCCAGGTTTCTCCAAGAGAAGCTTTGCAGACGTCATCTCTGATGTACTCAATCAGATACTCAACACCATTAACAAAGCGCCCCTGAGGAACAATACTCTCTGCCTGCTTCTTCTTAAACTTAAAGCAGACAATCAAGAAAATCACAGCAGCGATTAAGAAATAGAAAATGTAGTTCGTGAAACCAAAGGTGGTGTTACCAACCAATGCGTGTGGCAAAAAACTTTCGAGCAGCTCGGCCATCTCTGCTGGCAACTGCGCAAGAACATCCACTCTGTCTCAACCTCCCCATACAATCTGCAACCATTTCAGATTGCCCGTCACTGCTCAGCATACTTGAAACGCAACGTAAGATGCCAAGAATATGCCACTTGGAGTATATTATCTACCACTCGGCGTGCATATTTGCGACGAACGGCGATACTAGCACTAAATGAATGCATAGTCACGATTACAAAATCAAATAATTGACTTATGCTCAAA
>CAJZGX010000022.1:0-12744 GCA_916048235.1 uncultured Atopobium sp. | reverse complement strand
GAAGGCAAAAATTACGTATTCATAGAAATGAATACAGACGCTCAAATATGCAGAGAACTGACTAACAAGTCAAAACTCGCACGCTATTCTTCTCAATCATGCGAGGCTCAAGGATTATCTGGATTGACGCGCTGTCATCCTGCGCTTCGATGCCGTTATTTTTGCCAGTCGCGGCTGATTGCGCCGCAGCTTCTTGCGTCGCAGCTGATTGCGTCGCAGCTGATTGTGTCGCAGCTGATTGCGTCGCAGCTGATTGCGTCGCAGCTACTTCCGCCGCAGCTCTCTGCACAACATCCGCTCCATGCTCACCCAGACGACGGAACATAATCGAAAGCGCGGCGTCAGAAAGCTCATCAACATTTTGCTCAATCGAGGTCAGCGCTGGCTCAAACAGTGCGTCTGAAATGCTGTTATCGTATCCGACAACAGAATAGTCGCGTGGAACATGCAGGCCGCGCTCATACAGGTAGCGCAGCAAGCCCAACGCAATGTTGTCCGACGTTGCAACAACCGCCGTAGCATTCACGCGAATGAGCTGCTGAGCTGCAAGATATGCATCAGGAATGTAATAATCACTGGTCAGCACAAGCGACTGATCCAGCTCCAGGCCCTTCTCGCCAAGTGCGCGAACGTAGCCGTTGAGGCGCGCGCAGCCGGTGTTGGAAGCGGTGTTGACCATGCACGCGATCCGGCGATGACCGTGATCTAGCAGGTATTTTGTGGCCAGATAGCCGCCAAGCTCATTGTTGAACGTGACTTTGTCGCAGTCGAGCGCGTCGATGGTTCGGTCCACCATGACGTACGGCACGGGCAGCTGCTCCAGGTCTGCGATGAGCTGCTTTGAGGCTTCTACCTCGTCGGACGTGATGATAAAGATGCCGTCGGCGCCGCGATTGACCAGCAGTCGCACAAGGTCCGCATCGTTTGACGTGCTGTTATCCGAGTTAGTGATGAACAGCGCATACCCGCGGCGGCGACACTTCATCTCCAGCATTTTGGCAAACGACGAGAAAAACCGGCTCTCGATATTTGGCACGATCAGCCCCAACGTCTGCGTATGCTGTGTGACCAGGCTTCTTGCAATCTGGTTGGGAATGTAGTGCTCGCGTCGGGCAACGTCGAGGATGCGGCGGCGGTTCTCGTCACTCACGCGCACCGGCCGGCCATTCAGCACCAGCGAAACCGTGGCGGGCGACAGCCCCACCTCGCGCGCAATCGTTTTTAGGGTGACTTTTTCTGCCACGTTACCTCGCAACTTGCCCCGTTTATCGTTGTTGCTTAAGTATAATAGTCGAGAAACCCTTGCGACTGATCGTCCGCCAAAAGCCAGACGTTGTCTCCACACGACAACCGCACCTGGACCCCGATACCGCACGCAAGCTGCACTGCGCCCCGGCGCCCGCACGACAACCGCATTCCGAGAGGACGCGCATGAACATTACTCCACAGGAAATCGCCGAAACCCTCGCCATGGTCAGCGAGCAGAACCTTGACCTGCGCACCATCACCATGGGTATCTCGCTCAATAGCTGCGCAGACGAGGACCTGGATCGCATGTGCCAGAAGGTCTACGACCGCATCACGCGCCAAGCCGAGCACCTGGTGTCCGTGGCCGAGGACCTGGAGCGTGAGTACGGCATCCCTATTGCCAACAAGCGCGTTTCCGTCACGCCAATCGCGCAGATTGCGGCATGTACCTCGGCACAAGACCTGGCTCCGCTGGCTCACACGCTTGACCGCGCGGCCGAGACACTGGGCATCGACTTTTTGGGCGGCTTCTCGGCACTGGTCCACAAGGGCCTTGGCGACGCCGATCGCCGACTCATCGCATCCATCCCCGAGGCGCTGGCCACCACGTCGCGCGTCTGTTCCTCGGTAAACGTCGCTTCTACGCGCGCGGGCATCAACATGGACGCCGTTCTGCTCATGGCCAAAACCGTGCTCGAAGCCGCTCGTCGCACCACCGACATCCAGTGCTACGGTGCTGCTAAGCTGGTCGTTTTTGCCAATATGGTGGAGGACTCCCCCTTCATGGCCGGCGCGGTCCACGGCAGCGGAGAGGCAGACGCCGTCATTAACGTGGGCGTTTCCGGTCCTGGCGTCATGGCTGCAGCCCTCGCCGAACTTCCCGACTCTGCAAACCTCATGGACGTTGCCGAGAAGATCAAGCAGACGGCATTCAAGATTACCCGCGCGGGCGAGCTGATGAGCCGCGAGGCCTCAAGGCGCCTAGGTGTCGAGAAGGGCATCGTAGACCTGAGTCTTGCGCCTACCCCTGCAGCTGGCGATTCCGTCGCTAAGATTCTGGAGCTCATCGGTGTTGGCGAATGCGGCGGCCCCGGAACAACCTGCGCGCTTGCCCTGCTTAACGATGCTGTCAAAAAGGGCGGCGTCATGGCGTCGTCCAGCGTTGGCGGCCTGTCCGGCGCATTCATCCCGGTCTCCGAGGACGCGGGCATGATTCGCGCAGCTCAAGACGGTGCGCTTTCTCTCGAGAAACTCGAGGCAATGACCTCAGTGTGCTCCGTTGGTTTGGACATGATTGCTATTCCTGGCGATTCCTCCGTGGAAACCATTGCGGGCATCATCGCAGATGAGATGGCCATCGGCGTCATCAACACCAAGACCACAGCGGTCCGCGTTATCCCAGCTATCGGCTACAACGAGGGCGACGTCCTGGAGTTTGGTGGTCTCTTTGGATCCGCGCCCATCATGCCGGTCAACCAGTTTGCGGGCACGGTGCTTGCCCACCGCGGCGGTCGCTTCCCCGCTCCGCTCAATTCGCTCAAGAACTAGCAAGAGAGCCTCCACTTCTGAACTACCTCCCATTTCTTGAAGATAAGAAATGGGAGGCAGTTCATATGCGGGTGATTATGATTCTGCAGCGTGTTAGCGGCGGCTTTGAGGCCCGGCGCACAAAATAGCGCAGCTTTGGTAGGTTCTGCTGAAGAATCGGCATGCTTTTAATCAAGATAGCTAGGCAGCTAGGCGGTCGCACTGCCTGATATACATCTCTATGCATAAACTTCATTTAATATGCTTGAAAATGAATAGCGAAATATAAAAAATCTAACTATAGGTAAATTCCGCTTCTAAGGAACACACCTATGTCAGATATTCTGCACAATTGCGGGCATTTTACACATCAAATGAAGATAATCTGCACGTTTGAGGTTTTTTCAGCGTAATGTATACGTCTTTTTGACAGATTATCTGTCATAGGTGTGTTTTGAACTGACTCCTATTTCTGGTGTCCAAGAAATGGGAGGCAGTTCAATCGGAGGCTCTTTTTAGTTGCATGTTTTATGCGCTTGCGACTCAGTGCTCGCCATGGTCGTGCTCGTGGCCGACGCTGTGCACGTGACCCTCGTGCGCGTGCGCGTGCTCGCCGTGGTCGTGCTCGCCGTGCTCGTGCGCGTGCTCGCAGTGTCCGTGCTCGTGATCACAATGTTCGTGCACGCAGTGTCCATGCTCGTGGTCACAATGCGAGTGATCGTGCTCGTCAGCCAAGTCCGACTGCTCGTGCCAGAATGCCGGCACAAACGCCTCGCGAAGTCCATGACGCAGCAAGTCGCGGCCGATAAACACGCACCTGGACTCTTCCTGAGGTTCGTCACCCGTAATCGCCCACGCGCGCTCTACCAGGTCAAACTTGACCCACTGATTACCACAAGGCAGTGTACCCTTTGCGCGCGCAAGCTTTCCAAAAACGCCAGCCGACGCTGCGTCCAAAAGCCAAATCAAGTGCGTTGGACTTGGAAGTTCGGCGTGAGTCAGCGCCATAGTCTCCAGGTCAGGCCCCTCGTCCTCATCACCAGCTGCGTCTTTAAGAACAGAACCATCAAGCGCGCGAGTCAGAAGACCATTCCACCACTCGTCGGGAATATCAGCATACGAAGATTCGGCGATAACCTCTGCCTGCGGATTCATCTCTGCTGCAAGCTGCTTAATGGGCTCGGCAGCATCCTCGCTACCTGGAGCAAGCTTGGAAATCACCACGCTCGCGGCGGCGCTCAGCTGGTTATCAAAAATCTCTGGAAAATCGGTGCGCTGATTCTGCCACGAAACGGCGTCGACCACGGTAACCGGCGCCAGCAAACTAATGCGCTCCCAGGCCACCTGATTCACGTTATCAAGAATGCTCTGCAGCTTAGCCACGCCAGTTGGTTCAACAATTAAATACTCGGGGTCGATGGTATTTGAAATGGTCAGCACCGACGTCGCAAAATCCTGCTTGCCCGAACAGCAAATACAATTCTCGGTAGACTCCCAAACCTTGAGGTCGGAGTCTTGCCTCAGGCGGCGCGCATCAATGTCTGCCTGGCCATATTCATTCTCGTAGATAGCAAAATCACGCCCAGTCCGGCGCACGAGCTCCTGAATGAAGGTGGTTTTACCAGCTCCAAGAAAGCCTGATACAACAAGGATTTTCATGAATACAATCGCTTCCTAAACTCCGTTGGCGCCCACCAGCGCAAAAAGCTGGCGAGAAAAACGAACTTCTCGCCAGCTCAAACGTACTAAATAACGCGACCTAGTTGATTACCTAGTCGATAACAACAACTGGCTTGATGAGGTCGGATGGCTTATCACGCATGGTGAAGAGAGCCTCCTCGAGGTGATCCCAGCCGTGATAGAGGTGAGTAACCTCTGGGTGAAGGTCAAGACGGCCAGAAGTGACCAGGCTGGAGAGCTTCTCCATGCGCAGACGGCCGCCAGGCATGAGGCCGCCACGGATGTCCTTGTGGCCCATACCAACGCCCCACTCGACGCGAGGAATGTTGACGTAGTCGCCGGAACCGAGGTAGTTGACGTTACCAATCTTTCCGCCAGGCTTGAGTGCCTTGACAGCGTCCTCGAAGGTCTCGCAGCCGCCGCCGTCGACGCATACGCGGTCAACGCCCTTGCCGCCGGTAAGCTCCATGACCTGCTCCCAGATTGGGCCGTCCTTGTAGGAGATGAAGTCGGTTGCACCGTAGCCCTTAGCTGCCTCAACGCAGACTGGACGGGTACCAACAGCAATGATGCGAGAAGCACCGTGGAGTGCAGCACCAGCAACGGACATGAGGCCGACAGGTCCAATGCCGATGACCAGGACGGTGTCGCCGAACTCAACGCCAGCCAGCTCAACTGCGTGGAAGCCAGTTGGAACCATGTCGGAAAGGATGCAGGCGTCTGCTGGATCCATGCCCTCTGGCATGTGAGCGAGGTTGCCGTCAGCGTCGTTTACGTGGAAATACTCGGAGAAGACGCCGTCCTTGAAGTTGGAGAACTTCCAGCCAGCCAGCATGCCACCGGAGTGCATGGAGTAGCCAGCCTGAGCCTCAAGGGAGTTCCAGTCTGGAGTAATTGCAGGAACGAGGACGCGGTCGCCAGGCTTGAAGTCCTTGACGCACTCGCCAACCTCGACAACCTCTGCGGAGCACTCATGACCAAGAATCATGTTGTGACGGTCGCCGATTGCGCCCTCCCACAGAGTGTGAATGTCAGATGTACAAATTGCGACCGCAAGTGGCTTGCAGATTGCGTCCAGAGGACCACACTTTGGTGTCTCCTTCTCAATCCAGCCGGACTCGCCGATCTTGAGCATTGCATAACCCTTCATAAAACCCTCCTAAAATCTGTGTTTCTTAGCAATGAAACACTACCTACCTCGTGGAGGAGCACGCCTTTTGCGTGACACTGACGAGGCTTATAAACGTCTTTGCGAAAGCTCGCTACTTTGTTGCAGCCACAATTGGGTCCTCTCCACAACAAAACTGCGAACACTCGCGAAGTACATTTTCAAGCACTTTTTTACGTAAATCTAGAACGAACCCGTGAAAGGTTGAGCAGACTTTCATGAATTTTAGGCTGGCGAGAAATGCGGTTTACAAATATCCGATATTTGCGCACGTAGACAATGTGTACGCTAACATACCGTTAACCAAACCTCCGACCGATGCGAAACAACGCTTATCGGCAAACGGTTACCGTTCACCGAGTCAAAAGGGCAGATGTCCACTTTTGTGTTGTAAGCGAGCGGCACCGAGTGGTATACACCGGCGCTTTGTGATGAAACAACGAATTAAAATTCAGCTTCTTAAGCTGATTGTTATAATTCTAGTAAATGGGTTTCTCGCCAACTGGTGACTGAAAAAACTCAGTTCTTATGAAGGAGACTGAATGATTCTTGATAGCATACTTAGGGATTTCGGAGTTCACCTTGACTGGCAATATGTGCTCTCATACACACTCTTACTAGCTCCAGCTGTTGTTCCAGGTGTGCTGTTTATTTACTCTTTTATCAAAGAACCTCGTCAATTCAGAAATGCGCTTTTTCTATTTGCAGCCCTTACATGGACCTCTGTTCTTTTAGTTTTTAAGCTTAATAGCTATATTCTAGGATTAGTTTTAGTTATCATAGTAGTTGCAACACCGTTTTTGACCATAGGTTTTCTACTTATTAATACGATAATTGTGGTAAAAAATAACGGATTTTCGCTGACTTCAATGCTGCCATTTTTGATGGCCGGATTTATCGTTTTACTGCTTTGTGCCCCATCACTTCTAAATTCTTTTGATCCAGATTCTCGCCACATTGTTGTTTTCTTGCTTGGACTCTTTACACTCGAAGGTATGTGGTTCTCATTTACCTTTGTGTCTTTGCTGTTCTACTCGTGGATTTATCGAATTCTTCCCCGCCGACGCAAATACGATTACATCATTATTCACGGCGCCGGGCTTGATGGCACGCGACCAACTCCGCTGCTCGCAGGAAGGATTGATAAGGCACTTGAACTGTGGAACAAGCAGCATCAGCAAGGAAAGTTTGTTGCTTCTGGCGGTCAGGGTGCTGACGAAGTAGTCTCCGAAGCTCAGGCCATGCGGGACTATCTTCTGGAGAAGGGTGTTCCGGCCGACGCGATTCTCATGGAAGACAAGTCGACCACTACCTGGGAAAACTTGAAGAACTCGATAGCCGTAATCCGCGCCGACCGGGCAACGAGCGGCGGCACCGACGCCGCAAGCGACGACGTGACGGCAAGCGACAGCGCGGGAGCCTGCGGCGACTTCACCACAGCAGTTGTAAGCAGCGACTTTCACGTTTTCAGGTGCGCTGAATACGCTCACAACCTGGGCATCAAGGCAGATGGAATCGGCTCGCACACCAAAGGTTGGTACTGGCCCACTGCGTTCATTCGCGAGTTTATCGCAATCACCAAAGCACACCTCTGGCCTTACCTGGTCATTGGCGGCATATACACGCTAATCAACGTGCTCAACTACGCATTCTTCTACCTGGGAATTGTGTAACTGCAGAGCATGGCACACATGGTGTAACTGGAAGATTTTTGTTCCTGGCTACAACGCGCCTGATTTCTGCAAAGAATCTGTGGATTTTGCCTAAAACCATCAAAGAATCGGTGGATTTGCCTGATTTTGTTAAAGAGTCGGTGACTCAAATACAGATTCTTTGCACTTTTTAGGCAAACTTTGAAATGTGTCCGAAGTTGGTTTCGCAAGCCCTTTCATGAACGCTCGCGCGGAGCCTGATTTTCTCGCCAAGTCTGAATGATTTGCTGGAAAAGTACGCCAAGTCTGAGCTATTTGCCGGTTTTTCTCGCCATGTCTGAGTGAATTTATTCAGACTTCATGCACCTTTCAGGCTCGTAATTCCAAGACACCGACGAAATTCGCAGTTTCAGCCCGCCGATGGAGCCACGACTCAGCGCAGAAACCATGTGTTATCTGCGCTAGTACAAGCTAGAGCCGCAAAACCGTATATACTCGAATGAAACGTTATCTGGCGAGAAACCCATGGGCTTGGAACCCTCGCGGACTTGGCGCTCGCCGCCAGCCGGCGCCCAGCGCTCGCTGCACAGCCGCCGCGGGCGCGCCGTTGCCACCTACGACCAGAAAGGAAGCCTGATGGAGACATTTCAGTTTGTGCTCATCGTCTTGACCTGCGTCGCGGCTTCCTCGGTAATCGACAAGTTTGTCGACGTCTCCATCCCCGTTATCCAGGTGGTCATCGGTCTGCTGGTCGCGCTCGTTTTGCCCAGCGTCCAGGAGGTGCACCTGGAATCCGAGCTCTTTATGCTGGTCTTCATTGCCCCGCTCCTCTTCAACGAGACGAGAGAAACCAACATTCGTGCACTTCTCCTTAACCTAAACAGCATTTTGTCGCTGACGATTGCGCTGGTAATTGTCAGCGTGCTCTCGGTCGGCTATGCCCTCCATCTGATGGTCCCGTCAATCCCTCTAGCTGCGGCTTTTGCGCTTGCCTCGGCCCTGGGACCAACCGACGCGGCAACCGTCACCGCGCTTAAATCCAACATTCACCTGACCCATCGCCAGCAGACGCTCCTCTCGGGAGAGTCCCTGATCAACGACGCGTCCGGCGTTGTTGCATTTCAGTTTTCCGTTGCGGCAGCGGTTACGGGCGCGTTTTCGCTGGTAGATGCCACGGGATCGTTTGCAGTGCTCTTTGTGGGCGGCATAGCCATGGGTGTTGTCACGGGCTTTGCGTTTTCTGCCGTAAACGCCATGCTTGGAAGGTTGGGCTACGAGGACACCGTCGCAAACGTGCTGTACGAGGTACTCACGCCGTTCCTTGTCTATCTTCTTGCCGAAACCTTTCACGTTTCTGGCGTTTTGGCTGTTGTAGCAGCGGGTTTGGTGATTGCCCTTCCTCGTAGGCAGAACAATAAAGCGCTGTTCGCACGGCAAAAACTGGTCTCGGATTCCACGTGGAAAGTCATCAGCTTCCTCATCAACGGCACGCTTTTTGTGTTCCTGGGAATGGAACTTCCGCTGGCCGTACTTCCAGGCACAAACGGCGGACTGAACATCCTGCAAATTTTGGGTATCGTGGTCGCAATTACCCTGTTCATGCACGCAGTTCGCTTCGCGTGGCTTTACGCGCTGGAAACCCGCAAGCTCCACAAGGGCGGTCGACTTTGCACTGGTAAAGACGACGTGGATGACGAGATTGACTCCGCAGGTAGCGGCTCCATCGACGGCGAGAAGGGCGCCGCAGGTAGCAGCCCCGCCGACGGCAAGAAGGACGCTGCAGACGGCAGCTCCGACGGCGAGAAACCCGACCAGCCGCTCGCTGAACTGGGCTCGGTGCAAACCTCGGAGCAGACCGCTGAGCAGCCCAAACCCACGTGCGCCATAAAGCCCATCTCAATCACGTCGGCCGAGCTCATCAAGAACGTGCTGGTTACCACTATTGCGGGCGCAAAAGGCGCGGTAACGTTGTCGATTATCCTCACCTTGCCGCTCACAACCCAGTCTGGAGCAGCGTTTCCGCAGAGGGATTTGCTGATTACCATCGCTGCCGGCGTTATTCTCGCCACATTGCTTTTAGCGGACAATCTATTACCCGTGCTATCAAAGTCCCCTGAAGCAGACTCTGACCTGCCCGAACGTCTTCACAAGGGAGAGATTGCCGTTCTTGAAGCAACTCTTGGCGAGCTCAGGAGCATGTTACAGTCAGAAAATGCCAAAGCAAAGTATCTACCTGCGCTTCGTTTGACTATCACGCGCTATACCAACCGCTTGTTTGCCTCTCGCATCACTGTCCCTGGCTCGGGAGAACTTGTCAAAAAGCTGGTCCTTCACGAGACAGAAGTCCAGCAGAAATGCCTCGAGGAGCTACGTGAGCGCCATATTAAAACGCACAACCCCATTCCGTGGGATCAAATTGTCGATGACATTACTTCAATCCGCAGGTCAGTAGGCTATTACGGACCTATTGCAAATATTGCTGCAACAACAAACCACCGCTCGCGTATTACCGTTGCTCTTCACGAGCTTAAGCTGGCAGCGCAACGCATCATCGACGGCGAAATCAGGCACCTTGAGGACGCAGACCAGTCCTACTACCAGGCGTGTTTATACGCGCTTGAGATGGAATACGCGGAGCTTGATGACCTGGAACGCATTGCCAACGGTGACGATGAGGAGCTGGCGGTCATCGCATCTAATCTGATGATTGACCATGAGTCAGCAATTGAGTCCATCTGGGGCCGCATCAACATCAATGATGAGCATGACTCCAGCACTACCCAAGTCTCCTACCTGCTGCCTTACAACCTGAGCTCACACAAGATGTCGCCTCACTTTAGGCAGCAGATTGCGGACGCCCGAAAGTACGCCGACGACGTGGCAGAAAACGCCCTGCGCATTGAGTTGGACCAGATTTCGCGCCTGCAGTTTGAGGGTGTCATCGACCGCGAGGTTGCTGCTCACCTGCGCGAAAACGTCTACTACCTGCAAATGACGTTGAGTGAGTAGCATGAGCGCTACGCCAGATACGCACCCCACCGCCGACACGGCTACGCGCCCCATCGCCTCGCACCCCGCCAACCCCGTGGCGAGAAAAACGATCATCTCCGGACTTTCCATCCACACGCAGATGTCCTCTGTAGCTGGAGCTCCTATTGTCCACCTCTTGGGTGACGTGGCCGACAACTCCCCCGTTCAGGTACCAGAGGGCGTCAGCCTAGTGAACATTGGTGTTGACCTGTGGGAAGAGAACTTCTCGCCCTGGTGTGCCCCGCGCGTTTTTGCCAAGGGACCCAACTTTGGCGACGGCGCTCAAAAAACACTTGATACCCTCATCAACCAGGTCATCCCCTGGACGGAGTCGAAGCTCACCGAGCAACCGGCGTATAGGGTGCTTGTAGGATACTCGCTTGCAGGTCTGTTCAGCCTCTGGGCTGGCGTGTCGCAGCAGGTCGCACGCGGCTGCCAGCCCGACGACGCCCTGTCGCAGCCAGGCCCGTCGTCGCAGCCCAGCGCGCCGCACGTCGACGCCCCCGTCGCAACCTTTCAGCGCATCGGAGCTGTCTCCGGATCGTTCTGGTTCCCAGGCCTTTTGGACTACGTAAATCAGCAGCTCAACGGAGGAGCGGTCGGCCTCACACACGCCTATCTTTCTCTGGGTGACCGAGAAGCACGAACCCCCAATCCACAAATAATGCACGTGCGAAAAAACGCAGAACTTCTCGCCAGCAAGCTAGAGAGTGCGGGAATAACCTCGAAATTTGAGTTGAACCGTGGAAATCACTTCCAAAACGTTGAAGGAAGAATGCAGAAAGCCCTGGACTGGCTGGTCAAATAGGGTAAGATTCTTCAGAACGCACGTGTCCAGAGAGGTTTTATGCCCAACCCAAAGCAATTTGACAGTAAAACTGAATCACCCGGTACATCCTCTGGCAAGCAGTCTGACTACTTATTTGCGCTCATTCTTTCCCTGGTATTTGGTATTTTTGGTATTCCGCAGTTTTATCTTAAAGGCTGGAAATCGGGACTTATCAGGCTTGCTATAAACGCAGCGCTGATTGTTGGCGCATTTGCCCTGGCGCAAACCCTTGCCTCGCCGTCGATGCTTTCTTACCTTCTACCAGCAATTTTTTCACTTCCGGTTATCGAGAGCGCTCTGAACCTCATCTACGAGGATGCCAGTGCTCCCAAAAAGCTCATAAAAGGCAAGCTCAAACCACATAAACGATACGCCGGAAAGCAGAAAGCTGGAATCGCACTAGCCACGCTAACGGTAGCGCTCTACTTTAGCGCAGCGCTCACGCAACCGCTTCCAATCACCCTATCTACTGCGGGGTCCTCGGGCCAACAAACCGCAGTTCAAGCGCCTGGCGGGTCCTCCCAATCAGGCTCCAGCACGCCGTCTGACACCGCACAGGCCAGCACAAACGTCACTATCAAGTTCATCGACGTGGGCCAGGGAGAAGCTATTCTCATCGCACTCCCCGAGAAAACCATGCTCATCGACGCAGGCCCCACAGGATCTGCCCCAAAAATTGCCCAGGTACTCCAAGAACTTGGTCGAGACAAGATTGATTACCTGGTGGCCACCCATCCCGACGAAGATCACATCGGCGGCATGGCAGATGTCATTTCCAGCACCCAAATCGGGGCCATTTACGCACCAAATAAGACAAACAACACGGCAACGTACAGAAAGTTTCTGGCCGCCATCCAGAACAATAACCTGCAGATAACCCTTGCCGAAGCAGGAACCATCATCGATCAAACCAACAACTACAAGTTAGAAATCCTTTGGCCCACCAAAGACGCAAATTTCCCCGACACCAACGATTACTCGATAATCATCAAGCTGACTGTGGGTACCAAAACGTTCCTCTTCACGGGAGACGCACCCACAAATGCCATCCTGGATGCCAATCCAGGTCACATTGACGTGCTTAAGCTCTCCCATCACGGCTCCCGAACAGGCACAAATGAGCAGCTGGTTCGCAGGCTCTCACCTACCTACGCCGTCCTTTCGTACGCCTTAGACAACTCCTACGGCCATCCCATGCAGTCGGTCCTCAACGCCCTCCATAAACATTCCGTTGAGATTTGGGGAACGGGCGCCAACGGAACCATTACCATTACCTGCGATGGTACAACCATTGATATATCTAGCGAGAAAAACGGTACTGTTGTAGCTCCTATCTCACAAGAGAAATCTGGCACGTCGTCGACATCGAGGTCCAAGTAATGAAAGCAATCATTGATCGATTTGAAGACAACAATCTTGCCGTGCTTGAACTAGATGACCAGCCAGGCAATATGCTGACCGTTTCTATCAACGAGCTACCAAGCAATGCTTGCCAGGGCGATGTACTCTACTACCAAGATGGCACGTGGATGCTAGCTGAGGAAGAAACTGCTCAACGAAACACCAATATCGACGAACTGTTCAACTCCCTGCTCGCACATGATGATACG
>CAJZGX010000021.1:0-12769 GCA_916048235.1 uncultured Atopobium sp. | reverse complement strand
GAGTAATCGATGAGATTTTTTATTGTACTCTTTGGGCTGTCGTCGCAGGTTTTACTTCAGCGGCATTTATAGTTGTAAAACCACTTGTAGCAACATACAGCACATTGATAGGGAATCTATTTGCGGGTTTAGCAATTGCCTTTTCACTAAATCTTGTTCTTGTAACTTGTATGACAATAAAACGAATTGGAATAACCTACGAAGTAATTTCAAAACACTGGAGTAAAAAAGAGGAGCATTAAGCTCCTCTTTTTTATATCGCTCGCCGCATCTGCAGCACTTCTGCGCCATCTTTATGAGCATCATTGAGAGCCTCTCCGATGATTTTTCCTGCCTTCTGAATCTGCTCTAGGTCTGTGTCTGCATAGCGCATTGTCATGTTAATGTCGCTGTGTCCAAGAATATCTTGTGCACTTTTAATATCCATGGTTCTAACTGCAATTGTGGCATATGTGTGTCGTAGATCATGAAAGACTGGTCTTCTCCCCTGCGTTCCGAGAAGACCCCACTCTTCGGAGTGGCTCTTCCACCATGCTGTCACTCGCTCTGGCCTAAGATACTCGCCAGAGAAGTCCCCAAGGACATACATTTCTTCCGAGAAAGCAATTCCCATCAACATACAGTCCTCAATGTATTTAGAACGCCACTGCTTAAGAATGTCCACAAGCGGAGCTGGAATAGGCACCGTTCTGTCTTTACCATTCTTTAAGCCTTTGATATAGGTTTTGCCGCCATCGTATGAAATGGCTCGACAGAGATGTGCTGTGACATCTTCAACTTTAAGCTTCACGTCCTTCCATTGAAGTCCACAACACTCTTCGCGTCTCATGCCTGTGTAATATGCCAGGTATGTCGCAAGCACCATCGGAGAAAGTTCAAGCGCAGAAAGCATAACTTGGAGCTTCTTACGCGAAGGTTCGTTTAGTGGATTTGGCGGAGCAAGATAACCCTTTGGCGCTTTAATCGCCGCACACGGATCGTATTGCAGATCTCTAATTGCCACAGCATGACGTGTGCAAGCACGGAATGAGTTAAAAGCTTTCTTAACCGTATTAGCTGCATAGCCAGAATCATAAAGCCAAGACACATACAACTCGACATCCGTGACAGTAATCTCTTGTAGTCGCTTTTCTCCAAAGAACAAATCAATATATCGAACGTTATTCTTATAAGACGTATAAGTACGACGTTCAATCTGTTGTGTGGCCACAAGGCTCTTAAAGTAATTAAGACAATACGTATATGCCGAACAGTCGAGCCTTGTCGCTTGATTCTGTTCAACAACCTCAACGAACCCTGCATCATGAACCCATTTCTCAGCAGCTGCTCGAGCAACTTTTTTGCCTCTTCCAGCCGCACAGGGAATTCCGAGAGATTTACTTTTTTCTTGAATAGTTCCATCAGCTCCACGGAAACGTACACGAGCTTGCCAGAAAGTTCCATGTCTTTTGACCGCAATATTCATGCCGTTCTCCTTAACGTGCAAACGCTTAAAGGGGTGCAGTGCACCCTTTTTGCACCCAAACTGTATGGACAGTTTTACTATACACACCGGACAAAAACTCGTTTTCGCAGGTCGTAACGGCATTTATTGAGCGTAACGGAATTTAATGAGCGTTTGATGGTATATCTTCTAAACCGCAGGTCGCGCGTTCGAATCGCGCAGGAGGCACCAGAAACTCCAGGTAGATGGCTTGCCGTCTACCTTTTTTGTTAAAATTTTTATCGGCTGCCTCCATTTTGCCTCCAAACTGTATGGCTACTGCGTAAGAAATTGCGATTCCGTGTCCGATTAACTGACAATGGGCGGTTTGTGCATAAACAATGGCTGATATGCAGGAAAACTAATCAAGAAATTGATATATCAAATTAGAGGTGCTGTTTTGGGTAAAAAATCCGTTTAGTTGGAGTTTATTTTTGGACTTCGAAATTTTGTCACTTACGTTTTCCCAGTTCAGAAATTTTGTACTAATTTCCACAATTTTGTCCACGTAAAATTGCTGGTAGATAGCTTGCATAGAACCTAAGCATTTTTGGATGCTCCAACTAAACGCATTTTTTACCACTTTGCCGCCGAACGGCACTCTATCGCTGAAAAATTCACTCGGACGCACAAAAATACCCGTTCGATTCCACGAAATAGAATCGAACGGGTACCGGTTCAGCGAAAATGATGTGTATGCACGACTGCACGTCAGGTATTACAGCAGGTACTCTGCAATCTGGACAGCGTTTGTTGCGGCACCCTTCCTAATCTGGTCTCCGCAACAGAAGAATGTCAGCGCATGAGTATCTTTATCAGCGGAAAGATCCTCGCGAATACGACCAACATAGATAAGGTCCTGGTCAGAAGTATCAAGAGGCATTGGGTACTGAAGCTCTGCTGGGTTGTCCACGACCTTGATTCCTGGAGCATCCTCAAGAATTGCGCGAGCCTCATCTGGACTCAAAGGACGCTCAAGCTCAACAGTGATGGACTCAGAGTGTGAGCGCATCGTTGGAACTCGAACACAGGTGCAGTTAACGCGCAACTCAGGAAGGTGCATGATCTTGCGACCCTCGTTTTGCATCTTCATTTCCTCGGAAGTGTATCCAACCTCGTCAAAGCCGCCAATCTGTGGAATCAGGTTAACTGCCAGCTGGTATGCAAAAGGAGCGGTCTCGGTTACTTCCCTACCTGCAACAACGTCAGCCATCTGATTCTTCAGGCTGGTGAGACCAGGAAGGCCAGCGCCTGATGCAGCCTGATAGGTAGAAGCAATAATACGCTTTGCACCTGCTGCCTTATGTAGAGGATACAGAGGTACCAAGCCAATAATGGTTGCACAATTTGGATTAGAGATGATGCCGTTATGGTTCTTGATATCCTCGGCATTAATCTCTGGAATTACCAGCGGAACGTTTGGATCCATTCTAAATGCATGGGAGTTGTCAACGCAGACGCATCCGCGCTTGGCTGCCTCAGGGAGCAGCTCTTTTGCCTGCTCGTCGCCAGCTGCGCCAAGGACAATGTCTACACCCTCAAAAGCCTCTGGTGTTGCTTCGCGAATTTCAATCTGCTGGCCAGCAAATTCGATAGTTTTACCAGCGCTTCGAGCAGATGCCAGAAGCACCAGCTCCTTGATAGGAAAATTACGCTCTTCAAGGCACTGCATCATCTGGGCACCAACAACGCCGGTAGCACCAAGAATTGCAACGACCTTACCGTTTGGATCAAAAGTCATAGTTACCTCGAAACCATTTCGTCACGAACAAATCCGTTATAAATGACGCCAATTGTGCGATCAAAGTCGGCATTATCGACGCCCACAATAATACTAATCTCTTCCGAGCTCTGCGTAATCATGCGAATGTTAACGCCCGCATTGCCCAGCGCGCCAAAGATCTTACCAGAGGTGCCAGAACGCCTTGACATGTTGCGGCCAACAACAGAGACAAGAGCTAAGCGGTCTACCATCGTAATGTCATCAGGTTCAATCTCGCGACGAATATCGCTGATAATGGAATAAACCGTATCTTTTACGTCAGAGGCATTCACCACGATACCAAATGAATCAACGCCTGTTGGGATGTGTTCAACAGAGACGCCGTAACGCTCAACAATATTGAGAGCGCGGCTGATGACGCCAACCTCGTTGGACATGTGAGCCTTCTTAACGTGAATAGCCAAGAAGTCTTTCTTGCCTGCAATACCTGTAATCAAGTGCTCGTTTGTATCGCCATCTGCGGTCTCACGGATAACCGTACCCGTATCTTCTGGACGGTTGGTATTCTTAATCTGAATTGGAATGTTTGCCTCGCGAACAGGGAAAATTGCCTCTTCCTGAAGAACGGAAGCGCCCATGTAAGAAAGCTCGCGCATCTCGTCAAAAGTAATGCGGCCAATGGCGCGTGGATTCTGAACAATGCGAGGATCCGCAGAAAGGAAGCCAGAAACGTCAGTCCAGTTCTCATACAAGTCAGCGTCTAGGCAGCGAGCAACAATGGCACCGGTAATATCGCCGCCACCGCGCTGGAACAACTTAATTGCACCGTCAACGGTAGCACCGTAGAAGCCAGGCAGCACAAACGAGCCGCTGCGAGCAACGACCTCTTTGAGTCTAGAAGCAGTGCGCTCCATATCAATGGTGCCATCATGATGGAACAACATAACGTCAGCAGCATCAACAAAGGGCAGGCCAAGATACTCAGCAAGAATCTGGCAGGTAAACCACTCGCCTCTACTTACTACATACTCTGGCGAGAAGGACTTGATGTTTGTAGCAAACTTCTCAAACTCCTCGGCGACAGGCCATGCAACTCCCAGTTCATCAGCAATCTCCACAAAGCGAGCCTCGATGTCTGCAAGTAAAGAGGTGCAGTCAACGTGATACTCAATGTGAGCATTTACCAGCAGCAAAAGATCAGTAATCTTGTTATCGGTTGAATGGCGCTTTCCCGCTGCAGACGAGACAATAAAGCGTCTATCAGGGTCAGCCTCAACAATAGCTTTAACTTTTTTGAACTGCTCTGCAGAAGCAACACTTGAGCCGCCAAATTTTGCAATTTTGATCATTTCTAATTCCTCTTTTCAAGTGCAGCCATAAAGGTTGTAGGGTCTTGCGAAAGTGCGCTGGTAAGAAGCTCACGGGCCTTCTCGGCACTTAGATTCTTAACCAACTGAGCACCTGGCTCCCAGAACGAGCCACCCGGAACATCCGCTTGCGTCCTAAATACGTAATCAGAAACAAGCAGCTCAGGATTATACGAAAGATCTGACGAGAAGGTCTGCTGACCCCCAGCAGGAGCCGCAGCACAGTCAATAATATCCTGCACGACGGCGTTTGCCGTTGGGTCGCCACCGGCACCCTGACCGTAAAACTTGAGCTCGCCAATGGTGTTTCCCACGGCAGTTGCAACGTTAAAGTTAGTTGGAACGTTGGCCTCTATGGTTGAGAGCGAAACCGCAACTGGCTCAACAGCTACCGCATACGATGAACCGTCAGAAACACCACGACCAAAGAGCTTGATTGTCATATCGTGACTGCCAAACATGGCAAGATCGCGCTTAGTTAAGTTTCTGATACCAGACATAGGAATCTGGTCTGTGCAGATTACGTCGAAGGCAATAGATGCAGAAATCATAGTCTTAGAGCGAACATCAATGCCGTCGATATCGCTTGACGGGTCTCGCTCGGCGTAACCCAGCTCCTGAGCCTTGCTCAGAACCTCAGCAAAGTCCGTTCCGTCTTTGAGCATGGAATAGACAATGTAGTTGGTGGTTCCATTCATGATTCCCCAGAACGCAGAAATCTCGTCAATACGACGAACTTTCTGAATTCCTGCTATCCAAGGAATACCACCGCACACGCATGCTTCGATCTTAAAGTTGACGCTCGCTTTAGCGGCAAGTGTCATAAACTCCTCAAAATGAGCAGATACCACGGCTTTATTTGAAGTGACTACATTTTTCTTAGCAGTCAGCGCAGCTTTGATGTACTCATAAGCTGGCGTGAGGCCGCCCATGCACTCAACAACTGTATCGAGCGCAGGGTCAGACAAGAGCGCATCAAAATCAGATGTTGCCCGAGGGTCAACGTGCTCTTTACCAGCTCTAACCAAGATGGACGTCAGGTTAACGTCAGAAACGCGCTCATCAAGAATGCGCGCAACTGAAGCACCAACCGTTCCAAATCCAAGTAGGGCAACGTTTTGCATATAACTCCAAATCTAGCAGTCATTTTGCGAGAAAACCGATTGCCTGCAAGGCTAATTGCAGAGCAAGGACAACTGCACGCAAAGGTGACTGCACTGATAACAATCTCATAGACAAAAACTACCAAAAACCTAGACAGAATCTAATCGACAGTTTTTCTCGTCTTCATAATGCTATGAACAATTCTATGTTACAAGCGACATTTACTTCTCACTGTTAAAATAATAGAAACGCAACACGCGAGACGCGAAATTTGCACGCGCACAACACGCGCAACATGGCGCGTGCAACAAGCGCAGCGCTACCCGTTCAACACGCGGCACGTTCTAAAGATTGGTGGTTTCATGGCCGTCGCATATCACAGCACAAGAAGCTCTGACCATACCGTTTTGGCTAAACAAGCCATTTTGCAGGGAATTGCTCCCGACGGCGGCCTTTATATCCAAGATTCTATTGGCGAGAAACCCCTCGATCTTGCAAAGGTTTGTTCTCAGGGCTTTAAAGCTACTGCTTTCGATGTGCTTTCTGCTCTGCTGGACGACTACTCTGCTGAAGAGCTGACTCACTGTACTGAGGGCGCGTATGGCCCTCAGTGGGACACCCAGGCCATCACCCCTGTTTCCGCTATCGGAGATGATTGGCTGCTAGAGCTCTTCCACGGTCCAACGTCGGCTTTCAAAGACGTTGCACTTCAGATGCTCCCGCGCCTGATGAGTGTTGCTCGCGAGGACGCGGGTGGCGCAGGCGGCGCGAGTGCCGCCGGCAAAAACATCATGATCGTGACCGCCACCTCCGGAGACACTGGTAAAGCAGCACTTGAGGGCTTCAAAGATGTTCCAGGTATGGGCATTACCGTCTTTTATCCTGAGGGAAAAGTCTCGGACATTCAGCGCCTGCAGATGGTGACTCAAAAAGGCTCTAACGTAGCTGTTTGCGCTGTTAAGGGAAACTTTGACGACGCTCAAAATGCTGCTAAGGCAATCTTTGCTAACAAGGATTTGGCACGTGAGTTGGCCGGCAAAGGTACCGTACTTTCCAGTGCAAACTCAATCAATATTGGCCGCTTGGCTCCACAGGTAACCTACTACTTTGATGCCTATGCCCAGCTTGTTGCCAAGGGTGCCATCACCCAAGGTCAAAAAGTTACTTTCTGCGTGCCAACCGGCAATTTTGGAGATGTTCTCGCAGGTTACTTTGCAAAAGAAATGGGACTTCCTGTTGAGCGCCTCATTGTGGCCTCTAACAGCAATAAGGTGCTGACTGATTTCTTGGAAACAGGCATCTATGATCGCAGACGCGCATTTGAAAAGACCATCTCGCCATCAATGGACATTCTGGTTTCATCAAACCTTGAACGACTCCTCTATCTTGCGTCCGGCAAAGATACTGAGCTTGTCAGCTATCTGATGAACCAGCTGGTAACAAAGGGTATTTACACAGTTCCTTCCCAGGTCATGGACACTATCCGTGAAACCTTTGACGCTGGATTTGCCACTGACGACCAGACACGTGAGACTATCCGTTCTACCTGGGAGAATTGTCGTGTGCTGATTGACCCTCACACAGCAGTCGCAAAGCACGTGCTTGACAGGATTTCTCGCCAGGCAAATGACGTGCGCGTTTGTCTGTCTACTGCTAGCCCGTATAAGTTCTCGTCCGACGTGCTTGCCGCGCTGGGCCACTCGACCGCTGGCCTGGATGACTTTGCATGCATGCATACGCTCGCCGAAATCACAGGCACTAATCCGCCAATCCAGCTTTCATCGCTGAATGATAACGTTATCATTCATACTGACGTTCGCGAGAAGGAAAAGCTTGCTTCGTACGTTTCCGAAGCATGCGGGCGCATTTTTGCTTGTTAGACTCTGAGAAAGCAGGTTCTACATGCTCGACAACACCATCTTGACCGTATCTGTACCTGCTACCTCTGCAAACATTGGCGTCGGCTACGATACGCTGGGTCTTGCGTTTAACCTGCGTGCAAAAATTACGTTTAGGGAATCTCCTACGCTCATCATTGACGGCTGTCCCGAGCAGTTCAGAAACGATGACAACCTTGTCTGGACATCTTATGTTCGAGCCTGCGAAAAGCTGGGCGAAGAGCCTACTCCTAAGCACATCACTATCGACTCGCCTATTCCGCTTTCTGGCGGCCTAGGTTCAAGCTCTACCTGTGTAATTGCTGGTATTGCAGCCGCGATGACCGAGTCTCATGGCGGCTGGGATCCTGAGCGTGCGCTCGACTTTGCCTGTCATTTTGAGGGCCATCCCGATAACGTTGCTCCTGCAATTTACGGTGGCCTGACCTCGTCATTTGTTGAGGGCGGTCATACCGTTTGTACTCGAAGACTCGTAGCGCGCGGTCTCTCTTTTGTTGCAATTGCACCGCCGTACACAGTCAACACCGAAGATGCCCGCAAGGTGGTTCCTCAGAATATTTCTCTTCAGACCGCTGTTTATCAAATGGGTCGTACCGTTGCTGTTACCCATGCACTTGAAACAGGCAATGGAGGTCTTTTGGCAGCTGCCTGCAACGACAAACTCCATGAGCCCTACCGCAAGGAGCTCATCCCCGATTACGAGGAGCTTAAGCAGGTAGCAAAGCTTGCTCGTGCATGCGCCTTTGTCATCTCGGGCTCAGGTGCCACCATGGTTGCCATCTGCGACTCCCCTGTTACAGCTCGCGCTGTTGCCGAGAATGCAAAGCAGGTCAGAGGCGATCTTTGGATTCAAATTCTTGAGCCAGCACTTCTGGGTACCGTCCTTACCTTGGACGACGGTCAGCAACACCACAACACTTTCGACGAAATCTAACGTGGCGTTTGCGAGCACCGCGCGTTTGCGAGCGCCGCGCGCGGTCAATGCGTGTACTAACAAGTACGCCTGCGATAACACGGGTTTCTCGCCAGGTGCGCCTAAAAAGTGTAAAGAATCTGTATTTGAGGCACAGATTCTTTGATGAAATCAGGCAAATCCACAGTTTCTTTTACGTATTTAGGCAAAAGTTACAGATTCTTTGAAGAAATCAGGCGCGTGAAGATAGGCTACGCCGCTTCAAACTTTGCGAGCCTGAAAACTACATCAAGTCTGAGTAAATTTACTCAGACTTAGCGAGAAAAACCGGCAAATAGCTCAGACATGGCGCGCTTTTTAGGCAAACTGTTCAGACATGACAACAAAACCCGGCTCCTACGTTGTGTGGGAGCCGGGTTAACGTTTAAGGTACGTTGACGTCAAAGCACATTTGCCATTAGTCGCCGTTATGCGCCGAGGTAAGCCTTGCGAACGTCATCGTCGTGGAGAAGCTCCTGGCCGGTGCCATGCTTAGCAACCTTACCAAGCTCGAGGACGTATGCACGGTCAGCAACCTTAAGTGCCATATTAGCGTTCTGCTCAACCAGCAAAATGGTGGTTCCTGCATCGCCGAGCTGGCGAATAATCTGGAAGATTTCCTCAATCAGAATAGGAGCCAGACCCATGGAAGGCTCGTCGAGCATCAAAAGCTTTGGCCTGCTCATCAGAGCACGACCCATAGCAAGCATCTGCTGCTCTCCACCAGACAGCGTTCCTGCCAGCTGATTCTTGCGCTCGCGAAGACGTGGGAAATGCTCGTAGACCATCTTGACGGTCTTAGCGTTCTGGGAATCGGACTGCGTATAGCCGCCCATCTCAAGGTTTTCAGCAACACTCATGCGAGAAAACACGCGACGACCCTCAGGACATAGCGCCAAACCAGCCTCAACAATCTTGTGTGCACGCTGGCCTACAAGGTTTTTCTCGTCAAGTGTAATGGTGCCAGAGTCTGGCTTTACTAGACCAGCAATGGTGTTTAGTGTAGTTGATTTACCTGCGCCGTTTGCGCCAATAAGGGTGACGATCTCACCCTCGTGGATGTCAAAAGAAATGCCCTGAACTGCGTGGATTGCACCGTAAGAAACATTAAGATCCTTGACGGATAGCAGGGTTTTTCCAGCGCCAACTGCCTGGATGTTTGTAGTTTCAGCGGCCATTATCGCACCTCCTGCTTTCCAAGATAAGCCTCGATAACGCGAGGATTGTTCTGAACTTCTTCTGGCGTTCCCTTTGCAATGATGTTGCCGTGGTCAAGAACGGCCAAACCCTCGCAGATACCCATAACAAACTTCATATCATGTTCGATGAGAAGAACAGCAATCTTGAAGTCGTCACGAATCTTAAGGACATTCTCCATAAGCTCGTCGGTCTCTGCTGGGTTCATACCTGCAGCTGGCTCGTCAAGCAGCAAAATCTTAGGCTGCGTTGCCAGAGCGCGAAGAATCTCAAGCTTGCGCTGAGCACCATAAGGCAGGTTGCCTGCAAGGGTATTTGCAAGGTTCTCCATACCAAAAATGCGAAGCAGCTCGCGGGCGTTATCGGCACTCTCTTTCTCCTGCTTCCAGTGAGCTGGAAGACGAAGGACGTCCTCAAAGAAATGAGACGTCATGTGGCTGCCCTGACCAACCTGAATGTTCTCCATAACAGTCATGTTGTTGAACAGTCGAATGTTCTGGAAGGTGCGGGCAATACCCATATGATTTGCTTCAACAACGCTTTTACCAGCAAGGTCGTAGCCGTCGATCATTACGGTACCACGGGTTGGCTTGTAAACACAGGTAAGCAAGTTAAAGACAGTTGTTTTACCTGCACCGTTAGGACCAATGATGCCAGAGATCTCGGTCGGACCAAGAGCGATGTTGAAGTCATTAACAGCAGTCAAGCCACCAAAGTCAATGCCCAGGTGCTCAGCCTGAAGAACTGGAATTGCACCAAGGTCTCGCTCAGGAATGAGGTTAGGAGACTCTTGCCTGATAAGTTTTGTAGTGTTTTTAGTTGCCATCGCTCTTACGCCTCCTTCGAATCAGTTGAGGCTTCTACCTGCACGTCTACCTGCGTATCCGCCTGAACACCCGCCTGCGCTTCTGCCTGCACGTCTGCCTGCTCGTCCGAGTCATCCTTGTTCCAAGGGAAATCCTTGTTCATGATGCGCTCAATAATGCGGGACAGCGAGAAGTCATACGAGCCAAACAGACCCTCAGGTCTGAAGATCATGACCAGAATCAAGACAATTGCGTAAGCAACCATACGGTAGTCGGCAAAGGCGCGCAGAGCCTCTGGAAGCACGGTCAGGACAGTTGCGGACACAACGGAACCAAACATAGAGCCCATGCCACCAAGAACAACCATAACCAGAATCTCAACAGATTTCATGAAGCCAAACTTAGCAGGAGCCATAACGCCAATGCAGCCTGCGTAAAGACCGCCGGCAATGCCAGCAAGGAATGCAGAGAAAACAAAGGCAAGGGTCTTGTAATACGTGGTGTTAACGCCTGATGCCTCTGCAGCAATCTCGTTATCGCGGATGGCGAGAATAGCACGTCCATGTCTAGACTTCATAAGAGTATGAATAGCAAAGATGGCAAGCGAAACAACAATTGCGGTGTTCAGGTAGCCCGTATAAGCAGGAATACCCGTGAGACCAGATGCGCCGCCCGTGAGCTTGAAGCCAAGAGCAGAGTCAATGTTTACCAGGACAACGCGGATGATCTCTGCAAAGCCCAAGGTAATGATAGTCAGGTAATCGCCACGAAGACGAAGTGCTGGAATACCAATAACCACGCCCATAAGAGCAGCGCAAATACCGCCGAACAAAAGACCCACAACAAAGAGAATAACTGCAGGTGTAGAGCCTGAGGCCATGGACTGAGCATCAAGACCAAAGAGTGGCATCATGCGAATGATAAAGATTGCGCAGGCATAACCACCAATGGACATAAAGCCAGCGTGGCCCAAAGGAAGCTGTCCCAGATAACCAGTAACAATGTTCAGAGAAACGGTCATTAGAACATATACGCCAATTTGCTCAAAAACAACGGTCTGATAGCGAGAAATAAGGCCCTCTCCTACCAGGAAGTTTCCACCAAAGACAAAGAGTGCAACAAGAATTGCATTGATGGCATAGCGAGCTGGCATAGTGAGCTCACGACGCTGACCATCTTTTCCACCAAAACCAGTGACAATTACTGGGTTGTGGTTGTTATCGCGTGGATACATTTTAGTCATGTGAGCCTCCTTACACTTTCTCGGTAACTGGTCGGCCAAGCAGGCCAGTTGGTTTCACAACAAGAACAAGAATCAAGAGTAAGAAGACTACTGCATCCTGCCAGACAGACAGGCCAAAGGCAGCAACAAAGACCTCGGAGAAGCCAACAATAAGGCCGCCAATAACAGCGCCAGGAATGGAGCCAATGCCGCCAAGAACTGCTGCAACAAATGCCTTGGTGCCCAGCATGACGCCCATGGTAGGAGAAACCTGCTGATATGCCATGGAATACAGAATAGCTGCAATGCCTGCCAGAGCGGAACCAACTGCAAAGGTAAAGCTAATGGTGCTATTGACGTTAACGCCCATCAGACGAGCGGCGCCCATATCCTCAGAAACGGCACGCATTGCCTTACCAAGACGAGTCTTCTGAACCAAAAGGGTCAGAACAACGGTTGCCACAATAGTAACGGCAACAGTCAAAAGTGCAGTGCCGGAGAGCGTTGAACCAAATACCTGAACAGTTCCCAGGTCAATGATGCTTGGAACAACCTTTGCATCTGCGCCCAGGAGCAGCTGAACACCGTTCTCAAGCAGGTAAGAGACACCAATTGCAGTAATCAGAATAGAAAGCCTTGGAGCTTCTCTGAGCGGTGCGTAGGCAACCTTGTCGATGAGGACGCCCAGCAAAACGCAGCCAAAAATGGCGAGAAGAACGGCGATTGCAGGATTGAGTCCTAACTGAACAAGCGCAATCCAAGCAACGTAGGAGCCAAACATGATGATGTCACCATGTGCAAAGTTAAGAAGCAAGATGATGCCGTACACCATTGTGTAACCAAGCGCCACCAGTGCGTAAATACTGCCCAATTGAAGTCCATTGAGCACCTGAGTCAAAAACATCTGAGGTTCTCTTTTCTATGAAGGATTGATCGTGTCATAGATGGACTCTTTGCCATCTTTAAAGGTAATAATCAAGGTGGACTTCACTGGGTCACCTGTTCCCTGATATGAAA
>CAJZGX010000020.1:0-12784 GCA_916048235.1 uncultured Atopobium sp. | reverse complement strand
GCTAATGCAGCAAGTACTGGAGCAAGATCGCACACCTCGGAGACAGAAATGGTAAACGGCCGCAGGTGATCCATCATACAAGCTGCACCTTTTTGCTGGCGAGAAACACGTGCGCCCACAAGCGATAACGCGGCTAAGATAGCTCTATCTCCTTGGACACTTTGCATGGAGAGTCCTGTGACCTCTATACCTTGACCGATGGCGCCTGCGGCAAGCCATGGTGCAGCGTTTGACCAATCTCCTTCGATTGAATAAACGCCTGGACAAACGTAGTGTTGAGGTTCAATGCTATAGGTGCTACTCGAGGCATCAAACGCGGCGGTAACTCCAAAATCTTGCATGACTTGTTCGGTTATAGCCAAATAGTCTTTTGACTGGATAGGTCCTGTAATCTGAATAGCTGAAGAGTCGCTCAACAAAGGTAAAGACAGCAAAAGTCCAGAAATAAATTGGGATGAGATATCTCCTGGCAGCTCAAACGAACCACTCGTAAGCTGACCTGAAACCTCAAGGGTCTTCTCGTCTTGCCAGCTAAAAGACATACCATGGGCAGAGAGTTCTGAGACAAGCGGCTCTAGGGGTCGAGAAAAGAGTCTTCCTTCTGCAGAAATTGTGGCGTTTACGTTTAGCGCGCCTAGAAGGGGGAGTAAAAACCTGAGTGTGGTGCCAGATTCTTTGCAGTTAAGTTGCACGTTTTGAGGGCGATTTTGCTCTTTTGCAGGGACAACTCTAAATCCCTGTTTGGTTCTAGCGATAGTGGTGCCTAAAGCTTTAAGACAATCAACAGTTACTTGAATGTCCTCTGAGATGTAAGGACAGGTAATGTTGGTAGTGCCGTTTGCAAATGAAGCGCAGATGAGCGCGCGATGAGCGCATGATTTTGACGGGATGGCTTCTACCGTTCCAAACAAATCATGAGGAGTTATTGAAACATCCATACTGTGCACGCTCCGTATCTACTTGCTTGATGTAAGAATACCGCAGTTGAGTGAGAGAGAAGGATATGGTTAAAATTGTTTGAAGAATAAAGGAGGAAGCAAGTGGATAAGCCTTTTAGTGCTGTAACTCAGGTTTTGCGTGGCTATACGTACAATCAGGTTAAAACTGTCGTTGAGGTTCTTGTTGATTCTCCTGTGCATAACGTTGAAGTGACCATGAACACTCCAGAAGCTGCCTCGTTAATTCAGAAGCTGTCCAGTGAATATGGTTCTGATATCAATATCGGTGCTGGTACCGTACTTACTCTTGAAGATCTTCAGACGGCTCATAAAGCTGGCGCAACGTTTGTTTTAGCACCAACGCTGCTCTCTGAAGAGATGTTTGACTACTGCAAAGAGCATGAGATTTTGAGTGTTCCGGGAGCGTTTTCGCCAACAGAGATTGCTCATGCATTTGCTCTTGGTGCAGATATTGTCAAAGTATTCCCCGCAAATGAGGTTAGTTATGGATACGCCAAAAAGGTATGCGAGCCTTTAGGAAACTTACCGCTTATGGCGGTTGGTGGCGTTACAACAGATACTATTGCTGAAGTATTTGCTGGTGGATACGCTTATGTGGGAACTGCTAATGGTATCTTCTACAAAAACGATATCCTAGCTGAAGACAAGACTGCTCTAAAACAGTCAGTACGAAAGCTTGCAGAAGAGTTGGAGCGTCTAGGACGTTAGTCTTCTTTTGCTAGCTCAATCAGCTGTTTAAGTTCAGTAAATGATTTGTGCTCAATACGTACATCACCAATGCCATAGATAAGCGCCATATCAATTGAATCTGCGTGGCTTTTCTTGTCATGAAGTGCTGCGCTGTAAAGATTTTCCACAGTAAATGAAGTGCTGGTAGGAAGGTTATATGACTGCGTGAGTGTAATGATGTTCGCTGCGTCTTCAACAGAACAAAGACCAAGCTTGGAACAGGCTTTTGCCAACAGGGAAGTTCCAGCAGCCACACAGGAGCCGTGTCCAAGTTCAAAGTTGCTGAGCGTCTCAATAGCGTGGCCAAGTGTATGGCCCAGATTGAGCAATTTTCTTGACCCTGCTTCTTTGAAGTCTGCTTCAACAACTGATTTCTTTATTTCAATGCATGCTTGAATGAGCTCTTGCCTATGCGGCACGTCGATGACCTGCACCGTGTTTCTCGCCAAAGAGATTTTATTGAAGAGATCCTGCCCGGAAAGTACACCGTATTTAATAAGTTCTCCGCAGCTATCTTGCAAGAGGGAAGTTGGAATAGAGTTCAGCAGCTCAAGGTCAACAATAACCGCCCTGGGGTTATAGAAGGCTCCAACCAGATTTTTTCCAAACGGTAGGTTAATGGCGGTTTTTCCACCAATCGAGGAATCAATCATTGCCAAAAGCGAGGTGGGAACGTGGATGAGCGCGCAGCCGCGCATGTAAGTGGCTGCTGCAAATCCTGCAAGATCGCCAATAACGCCTCCACCAAACGCCACAATAATGTCTTCTCGTGTAAAACGGTTTTCTGCAAGGACGCTTACCAGCTTTTGATACGACTCAAATGATTTTGCGTGCTCACCTGTGGGTACTGAGGTAGTTGTGACAGAAAAGCCAGCCGACTCTAACGAGGCGAGAAGTTCTGCGCCATAGAGCTCATTCAAATCTGGATGAGTGACTACAAGAATCTTTGACCCTGAGGTGCAGGAATGAATAAGGTTGCCGGCCTGCACAAGCAGGTGATGCCCTACATGAATTTGATATGAGTCGGATGTTAGGTCAACAGAAATAGTATTCATGAGCTCCTCATTTGCTGGTTGAATTCATTTTAGCATGGGAAAATATCAGAAGAAAATTACGCAAACCGTTACAAAAGGCAGTAAGTAGGCTGGGGTATACTTATGCACCATGACTCCGTAGCTCAGTGGATTAGAGCGTTTGCCTCCGGAGCAAAAGGTCGTGGGTTCGAAACCCACCGGGGTCACCACGTGCAAAAAACCGGCCATCACTGACTGGAGATCGTTTATATGTCATTGCAAGACACTGCAGGTAAGAGTAGCAAACGTTTTGAAGAAACGTATGAAGGCTTGACGTCAAAAGAAGTTGCAGAGAGAGTATCTGCAGGTAAAGTCAATACTAATACAGACGTCAAAACCAAATCTATTGCTCAGATTATTGCAGAGCACAGCTTTACGCTCTTTAACATAGTTAATGTTTTGATGGCGCTGCTTGTTGTTGTAACGGGACAGTACAGAAACGCACTGTTCATGACCGTAGTTCTTGCAAACCTGGTCATTGGTATTGTGCAAGAGATTCGTGCAAAACGCATGATTGACCGTCTGTCTCTTATGACAGCTCAGAGTGTTTGTGTTATTCGAGACGGAAAAGATACCTTTATCAAACCAGACGAGCTTGTCATTGATGATCTTGTGCGCTTAAAGACAGGCGATCAAATTCCTGCTGACAGTATTCTTGTTTCTGAACACGCAAGCGTTGATGAAAGCCTTCTCACTGGTGAGGCAGAGCCCGTGCAAAAGACCACAGGAGACGAGCTTCTCTCTGGTAGTTTTGTCGAGAGGGGCAGTCTTGTTGGTAGGGTGTGCCGTGTAGGCCAGGAAGGCTATGCTGCGCGTATTAACGCAGAAGCTAAGTTTGTAAAAGAGATCAACTCAGAGATTCTTACCACCATTAAGTCGATTATTCGCGCAGGTTCCATTGCATTGATTCCGCTGGGTATTGGTCTTTTTGTTCGTACCTACTTCATTGGTAACGCCGATTTAAATGAAGCGCTTCTTTCGATGATTGCTGCCGTTATTGGCATGATTCCTCAAGGACTCGTTCTTCTCACCAGCTCGGTTCTTGCTATTGCAACCATTAGGCTTGGACAGAAAAATGTTTTGGTTCAGCAGCAATACTGCATTGAAACGCTGGCACGCGTAGATACCCTTTGTTTGGACAAGACGGGCACTATTACCACGGGAAACATGGAAGTTGCTCGTGTTTTGGATGCTTCGTTTACGCCAATTACTGAGGCTGCGGGAGCTCTGCAAGCGGCTGTGAACGTTGTCGGCGCAAACAAAGATGATGCTAACGATACGGCTACAGCAATCCTTGCGTACGCATCCAAGCAGGGGATTCAAAGCAAACGTCCTTCTCGCGTTGTGGCGTTTTCTTCTAAGAGAAAGTACTCTGGCTGCGTCACTGAGGACGGACAGGCATTTGTTATCGGTGCTGCTCAATTTGTGCTTGGTCCCGAGGCAGCAGACGTAATTGCAGGCTCCGATGCGTTTGCATCCATTGAACGCGTGCTGGTTGCCTGCCGCGTTGACGGCTTTGACCAAAACGACGCTTTGCAGGGAACGCCTCAGCTCCTGGGTTATGTGGTGCTCAGGGACCAGATTAGAGAGACCGCTCCACAAACCATTGCATACTTCCTTGAGCAAGGCGTTGACCTGCGTGTTATTTCGGGTGACGACCCTCGTACGGTCTCTGCTATTGCTGAGCGCGCGGGAGTCCCTCATGCCGACGGTTGGGTAGACGCAACTACGCTGCACACAGAAGCAGATATTGCTGCGGCTGTCGAGAAGTACCACGTATTTGGTCGCGTCACGCCAGAGCAGAAGCGCGAGCTTGTTATTGCACTCCAGAATCATGGCCACACTGTTGCCATGACCGGCGACGGCGTAAACGACATCCTGGCCCTGAGGCAGTCGGACTGCTCTATCTCTGTTGCTTCAGGTTCTGCAGCAGCCAGAAACGTTGCGGAGATTGTCCTGGCAGACAACGATTTTGCGCACATGCCAGAAGTTGTTGCTGAGGGTAGGCGCTCTATCAATAACCTTCAGCGCTCTGCTGCGCTCATTCTTGTTAAGACGGTTTACACTGCAGCGCTTGCGCTCTATTGCATTATTGCGCCACCATATCCCTTTATTCCTGTTCAGATGTCACTTTTGTCATTTGCAACCGTTGGTCTGCCATCGTTTGTGCTGGCGCTAGAGCCAAATCACGACCGCGTAAAGGGCAACTTCTTGGTCAACATTTTGCGTAAGTCACTACCAGCTTCTATTGCGGTAACTATCACGCTTGCACTTCTTATGACCGCAGGTCACCTGTTTAAGCTCAATCTTTCTCAGGTATCTACGATGGCACTTATCACCACTGCAACAGTTGGTTTTGCGCTGCTTAGAAGAATCTCTTTGCCGCTTACCAAGCTCCGCATAGCACTTCTTGTTGTATGCATTGCCATTGTTGTTGGCGGATGTACGGTGGCGCAGGACTTCTTCCGTATTGCACCGCTCACCCCACGTATCTTGCCATACTTGGCACTTTGTCTGGTGATTTCCGTTATCATCTTCAACAGAATTTCCGAGCGTTACATTCACAACTATGCAAATGACCGATTCTTTGACCTGGTTGTGAGATTAATGGGAGGAAAGTCAACTTATAGCTCTTCTGCTGATACAAACGATTAAACTGAAGCACAAGCAAAGAGTTGTGGAGGGTGTATGCGTTGTCCAAACTGTGGATCTGAGGTCGATGAAGGGGCTTTAACCTGCCCTCATTGTCAGATTGATCTAAGTTTGACCCAAAGGATTCCTGTTACTCAAGCTCACTGGTGCCCTCATTGCGGCGCCTTGGTGCCTGCTGCTGCAGAAAGCTGCCCAAAGTGCGGCCTCCCTCTGCCACAGGCAGTGCCCGCTGCTCGTCCCGCGCGAGCCATCAGACCCACGCGCAACATCTCGCTTCCAGAGATTGACGCCGCTCCAGCACCTGGCGAGAAACACGATCCACTCGCAGATGCAGACCCTCATGCATCATCTTCTGCTGCAGCAGATCCCACTGTTTTGCAGCAAATGCCAGCCGACAACGCTGACCCAGATGCCACCAGCGCGTTTGCCTCGGTAAGTCGCAGACCAGCTCCTCGTTTTGAGTCTGCAATTCCTTCCGAGCCTTCAAAAGAGAACCTTCCTGAGGCAGAAGGAATCCCTCGCACACGCGTTATTCTGCTCTCAGCACTTCTTGTCACAACGCTGGTAGTAGCTGCAATCTTTGTCATTACGCACCCGTGGGACCCACAGGCAACCGATAATCGTGCAAAGGTTGAGGCTCCAGTCTCATCTACTCCTACTACTACTCCTGTTACGCATCTAACGGGACAAGATACCAGTGCAACTCAGCAAAACACAAGTTCAGATGCTGTTTTTGATGCACTTGATAGCGATTATCAGAAGCTCGGAGATCTCTCAAAGCGCCTTGATGATAACGAGAAGACCTTTGATCAGCTTGCCATTACCGGCTCTGATCAAGAGCGTGCTGATGCCCAGCAGGAAGCAGAGCAGATATCGCTCGATATCAGTAATGTTATCTCTGACCTTTCAAGCCTTGATGACTCCAATGGAAACTATCGTCAGGCCATTGAAAATCTTACTAAGCTTGGCAACTGGCTTCGTAATCGCTCTGACGCTTTGAGTGAGGGATGGAAGCGCTCTGTGGCTTCTTCTAATCCTTCTCAGGACAAAGAGCACATCTTGGCACCAGTCGATAACATCAGAGACTCAAGTGGTTCCAGCTCATACCAGAAACTTTTTGATGAAAATTACGTGAATTGGAAGCCACAAAAGCAGTAAAAATCTACCGTTCAGCTGCTTTAATTTCAAAAATCTCATCATACTGGTAAAATAATTAGGTTAGAAAAGAAGTTCTTTATTACTAAGGGTTTCTCGCGTTTTCTTCTTCTCTTAGATGTAAAGAAGCTTGGAGGAATTATGTTTGGACTTGATCCATTGTATACACCAGAGCGCCAGGTTACTGGTACGGAGGTTGCCGTCTTTGATACCAACAAGGGAATCATTAAGGTTCAGCTTGACGGTAAGGGCGCACCTATTCATGTGGCAAACTTCTGCGAGCTTGCAGAGTCTGGCTTCTATGACGATACCAAGTTCCACCGTCTTGTTCCTGGCTTTGTTCTTCAGGGCGGAGACCCAAACACTCGCGAGATGAGTGTTGAGGATGTTGTGTTTGGTAACCCTGGTCCTGATGGAATCCCTGGTACCGGTGGTCCTGGTTATCGCATTAAAGAGGAGTTCACTACTAATCCTAATAACTCCCATGTTGACGGTGCCCTTGCTATGGCTCGTTCTCAAGATCCAAATTCTGCGGGTTCGCAGTTCTATTTCTGTCTTGGTCCACAGCATGGCTTGGATTCCGGTTACACCGTATTTGGTACAACTATCGAGGGAATGGACGTCATTTCCCAGTTAAAGGTTGGCGATATCGTCAATTCCATTAGAATTGAAAACGCTTAAAGCCAAGTCGCACAAACTCTTGGAGGATATTGTGAATCAACAGGCATTTGAGTTAGGTAAATCTGCATATGATCAGGGCGACTGGTTTGTAGCTATCAGTCAGTTTGATGTGGCTAAAGAGCCAGGCGAGGTAAACGGTCAGATTGACCACCTTCTTGGTAACGCATATATGAAGCTTGGCCAGTTTGATTCTGCCGCTTCTGCCTATAAGTCCGCTCTTGCTGACGCTTCCTACGGCAAGGTTGGCGCTCTCTCTACTAATCAGGGTCGCGCACTTCTGGCTGCTGGTAGGGTACAGGAGGCTATTGCTGCCCTTACTAACGCTGTCCAGGACGCCTCTTACGCAACTCCTTATAAGGCACAGCTTGCTCTTGGTTCTGCATACGAGAAAATCGGTGATATTCGCAACGCCGGCATTGCTTACAGAAACGCTGCAGTTGACGAGAAGAACCCTAATCCTTCATCAGCACTTTGCAGCCTTGGCGCATGCTTTATGGGTCTGAACAGACCTGTTGATGCTGTTGAGGCATATCGTACTGCTCTTGATTTTGCTAATCCTCTGGATAATTCCAATAAGATCTATGCAGATCTTGGTCTTGCATACGTTGCAGCAAATCGCATGTCTGAGGCAGTTGATGCTTTCACTCACGCTACTGCTGATGGCAGCTTTGTTCTGTCTAATCAGCAGCAGTCTGCTTTTGATGCAGCTCGCAAGGCTATTACTGCAATGGCTTCTGGCAAGCCATCTGAGACTGATGCCTTCCTTCAGGCAGCTGGCTATGGTGCCTACGATCCACTGGATCCTACAGGTATGTCCGGCGAGCTCATCCCTTCTGCAGAAGATACTGGATTCTTCCAGATTACTGAGCAGGAGATTATTGAGCAGGACAAGAAGGACAAGAAGATTAGGCGTAAGCATCGCCATACCGGCCTTAAGGTCTTTATCACTATTCTTATTTTGCTCATCCTGGCTGTTGGTGGCGCTGGTTATGCTTACTATCGTGGCTATGGATGGCCAACCCAACAGTCTGTTGTTCAGGATATTTTCAACGCTAAGGCACAGGGTACCGATATTGGTCGTTATGTCTCTAGCTCTGTCTCTAGCACAACGCTTCAGCAGATTTCCAACAGCCTGCCAACAAGCTCCGCTGTTACCATCAACGGTGTTGACCAGAGCATGACTCACTCTACAGTTAATGCTTCTGTCAGTCTTTCTAATGGCGGCAACGTTGACTACACCATTGAGCTTGTCCGTGATGGTATTGGCTGGAAGGTTGCAAGCGTTACCACTTCATACGTAAGCCAGAATAACCAGAACTCCGGCACAACTTCTGGTACTAACGGCTCTAATTCGGGAACTACCTCTGGAACTAATGGATCTAACTCCTCAAATTCCTCTAATAGTTCCTCCAGCTCTTCAAAGTCTGGTAACTAGTACTAAACTGTTTTAACCGTTCTTTCTGCAGGATTATTACGCACACGCGTAGCACGTTTGATTGGATATCATGTCTATCTTCGATTCGCTCTTCGGAGAATATGGCGGAGACCTAGCCATCGATCTGGGAACTGCAAACACCCTTGTTGCAGTTCGTGGTCAGGGTATTGTCATCAATGAGCCATCGGTTGTTGCAATCGATAAAAGCGAGAGCCGCGTTCTGGCTGTTGGCGCTGATGCAAAGCGCATGATTGGCCGTACCCCTGGCTCCATCATTGCTGAGCGCCCTCTTAAAGACGGCGTCATTGCAGACTTTGATGTTACTGAGGTTATGCTTCGTTACTTCATTGAGAAGGCCCGTGAGCGCAAATATCCTTGGTCACCACGTCCACGCGTAGTTGTTTGCGTTCCTTCTGGCGTTACATCTGTCGAGAAACGCGCTGTTTTTGAAGCAACTATTCAGGCAGGCGCTCGCCAGGCATTCTTGATTGAAGAACCTATGGCTGCAGCTATTGGTGCAGACCTTCCAATTGAGGATCCTACGGGTTCTATGGTTGTAGACATTGGTGGCGGTACTACCGAGGTTGCCGTTATCTCCATGGGCGGTATTGTTGTCTCGCAGTCCATTAGAACTGCAGGTGACGAGTTTGATCAAACTATTCTTGAGCATGTTCGTGATGCTTACAACCTCTCTATTGGTGAGCGTACCGCAGAAGACATCAAGATTAAGGTTGGCTCAGCAGCTCCTCTTGCAGAAGAGCTTGACGTTGAGGTAAACGGTCGTGACGTCATGAGTGGTCTTCCAAAGACTGTTCGTATTGAGTCAGAAGAGATTCGTCGTGCCCTTGATCGTCCTCTTGATGAGGTCACCAAGGCTGTCAAAGATGCGCTTGATGTGACTCCACCAGATCTTGCCTCCGATCTTATGTACTACGGTATTTTGCTTACCGGTGGCGGCGGAATGCTTCGCGGTCTTGATCAAAGGCTTCGTGAAGAGACTGGCGTTCCCGTTAACGTAAGCCCAACCGCGTTAGAAAATGTTGTTACCGGTTGTGCAAAGGTTCTTGAGGCTAACGCATTGTCCGGTGGATTTGTTCAGAGTGCAGGCCAATAAATATGCCATTGTCTCATCAGATCCAGGGTGCTTCAACAGGCCTTGGATCTAACAATAATAAGCATACGGGTGGCCGTAGTTTTATTATTCTTTCGCTGCTTTCAATTGTGTTATTGACGGTCAGCGCTCGTATGGGTACAGAAGGACCGCTCGAGATGGTTCGAGGTGGGTTCTCTACTATTACCATGCCTTTTAGAATGGCGGGTTCTGCTATTGCCATGCCTTTCCAGGGCATTGGTAACATTTTTAGCAACTTAACAGCAGATCAGCAAACGCTTTCTGACCTCAAGGCAGAAAATGAGCAGTTGCGTTCAAGAAATGCAGAACTAGAAGAGACAAATCAGTCCACGCAGCGTCTGCAGGGTCTTCTCGATCTCAAAAATACCTATAACCTGCAGTCCACAGGCGCTCGCGTTATCTCTGGTTCTACTGACTCGTTCAATAACACCATCGTGATTGACAAGGGAACTTCGTCCGGACTGGCTGTTGGCATGCCTGTTGTTGATAGCGGTGGCGTTATCGGCCAGATTATTGAGTGTAGTCCTACAACTTCTACCGTTCGTCTTATCACTGACGAGAAGAGCGGTGTGGCTGCTATGGTTCAAAGTAGTCGAGCTCAGGGCATGCTTATGGGTTCTGCGTCAAGACAGATTACTCTTAACCTAATCAACACCAACCAGAAGGTTGCCGTAGGCGATACAGTTGTTACCAGCGGTCTTGGTGGCGTATTCCCTAAGGGCCTTCCTCTAGGTAAGGTTACCAGCGTTGAGGCTGCTCCAGGATCGCTTTATTACACCATTGTTGTTGAGCCTTATGGAAATGTCAGTACTAACGAGGAGGTAATGGTTATCACGTCTCTTTCTGAGGAGCAAAAAGCAACCGCAGATGATATTGCAGAGGCAGATAAGCAAAACACTCCAACAGCAACTGATTCTGACAGTAAGGATAAAGACTCAAAAGACGGATCTTCTACGTCTTCATCTAGCGGTTCAACTGGCAGTGGTTCAACAAACAACACAACAAACGCTCAGCAGAATGCAACAGTTGCTGCTCCAACGGGTAATACACAACATAACAGCGGAAGAACAGATTAAGGGGGATGCATGCAGGTTTCTGATAGAAATAAAAACACACGCAGCATCGCCGTTCTTGCTGTTGTTTGCTTCATTTTGCAGATTATGCTTACACCACAGGTTTCTTTTGGTGGGGGAGTTATCAATTTTGCACTTATTTTCTCGGCAGCTATTGCGCTGAGATATGGTGGTAAAACCGGCGTGATATGCGGCTTTATTGCTGGTCTTATCTATGATTTGACTTCTCCTAATCCTATTGGTCTTATGGCACTTTTGCTTGTGGTCAGTTCTTATTTCATGGGCCAAGAGGTAAGAGACAGAATCTCTGGCAATTTTGGTACCTCTATGGGCTTTGTTGCCCTTCAAGCTTTTGGTGTCACCTTTATGTATCAGCTCATTAATTCTTTGATTGGCTCTGGTGGCAACTTCTTTGAGGGACTGCTGTTTAAGTCTTTCCCCACCGTGTTGTTTACCATTTTGGCAGCGCTGCCTGTTTTCTATGTACTTTCTCATTCCCAAAGGTCTCATTCATCTTTGGGTGGAACTTCGCTCTACCGCGGATCTCACCGAGCTCCTCAGCGCCTTAAATAAGGGGTTAGTATGAATTTCACCCTTGTTATCCTTGCTTGTTGCGCTGTTGCAGCAATTGGTTTGATCATTGTTTACCTCACCTTTGGTAGAAAAGACTCGCCGTTTACCTTTGATATTGGTGGCGGCGCTCCCAAGGCGTCTGGTGGTTCTGACGGCTCTGCCGAGAAGACCCTCTCGTCCAGACTTATCGGATTTGCAATTGCTGTTGGTGGCATGTTTGCCGTGCTTATTGGTCGTCTTTGGACCATGCAGCTCTTATCGTCAGCTGACTATACCGAGCAAGCAGAGAGAAACCGTACGCGCACCGTTACTACCGCAGCTCCTCGTGGTCGTATTTTGGACAGAAATGGCGTGGAGATTGTTACCAACAGGCCAAGTCCAACGGTAGTAGCTCGAGCAGACGTTGCAGAAGACTACATTAAGCTGCAGATTCTTGCTAACCTCTTGGGTATGCCTATGTTGGCGGTGCGCAGAAAAATCATGGATACCTCTGATGGCGCTCAAGCGCTTCGCACGGTTTCTGTAGACGTTTCTAGGCGCGTAGTTGCCTATATTTACGCTCATGGCGCTTTGCTTGATGGCGTTTCAATTGAGGAGCGCACCCAGCGCGCCTATCCAAACGGTTCTCTTGCAGCTCATGTTGTTGGCTACACCGGAACTGTTACACAAGAGCAGCTTGAAAGCAGTAAAACTGCGGATGGCGGCTTTGTGTATGCCCACGGCGATATCGTGGGACAAACGGGTGTTGAGTATCAGTACGAGTCCGCTCTTCAGGGTGTTCGTGGTGAACAAACGGTATATGTTGACGCTGCTGGTAATGTTTTATCTCACTCAACGTCTATTGCTCCTCAGAGTGGCTCAGATGTTGTTTTGACCATTGATGCAAACATTCAAAAAGCAGCAGAAGCATCCCTTGTCAGTGTTATCAACACCGTTAGATCACAAGACTTCCAAGGTCGTAGCGCAAGCGTGGTTGCACTTGATTGCACCAACGGTGAAGTTATTGCCATGGCAAGCTATCCAACGTATTCACCTTCAATGTTTGTTGGTGGTATTGCCAGCTCTGACTGGGACACGCTTTCTTCTGAAGAGGCAAACTACCCGCTGATGAACCGCGCTATTGCCGGCCAGTATCCATCTGGTTCTACCATTAAGGCGCTTACTACCTTTGCTGGACTCAAATACGGTATTTGCGATGGAAATTCCAGCTGGTATTGCACGGGCTTTTGGACAGGATTTGGCGAGCAGTACGGTATGCATTGCTGGCTGCTTTCTGGCCATGGCACCGTTAATCTGATTACCGGCATTACTAACTCTTGTGA
>CAJZGX010000019.1:0-12856 GCA_916048235.1 uncultured Atopobium sp. | reverse complement strand
TTGCAGCAGCTGATGTTCTGGCCCTACTTGTTCCTTTATGCATATCCCTTATTCTTGCTTCTCTTGGTGGCGCTATATTTGGAGTATTTTCTTCAGTAATTGGTTTATTGTTAACTGATGGATTTGCTGTACTAAACTTATTATCAATAAGTATCCCCATACTTTCTGGAGCTGTTATACCACTTTATTTATTTCCAAACCCTTTGATTTCTATCTGCAAGTGCATTCCGATTTCATGGATTGTTGAAAGTGTCGGATTATTTTTGAGTTTTAATACAAGTGATGCGTTTCTATTGTGTGGTTATGCGTTGTTCTTAGAACTTTTATGGATATTGATAACGCTTGCTTTCATCTCTTTTTGCAACAACAGACAGAGAATTACTGGTCAAATAGAGGGAATGCATTTGTAAATACTGTATAAAGATACCCATAAGGGGTAATTTCCTTCGGATATTAATAAACCATAAGGGTATTTGAAGGAGGTTTTATGGGAATCATGGGTAGATAAAAACAGCGGCTTAGGTTGCTGTTTTTTTGTTGCATAAAAATACCGTATGGGGGTATACTACTAATAGAAACTAATACCCCCTTAGGGTATGCAAAGGAGGACAGATGGCTCAGAAAGACAGCCAACCACAGGAAACTTGTTGTCATTGTGATCACAAGGCAACCCCTCGCTCAAGCGAACTTAAAAGCGGGGTTTCTCGCCGTATTAACCGTGCAATCGGCCAGCTCAATGGCATTAAAACAATGATTGACGAGGATCGTTATTGCGGAGACGTTCTCATTCAGCTTGCAGCAGTTGAGTCTGCGGTTAAGGCCGTCTCAAGAGAAGTAATGCAGGATCACCTGGAGTCTTGCGTAGTTGACCGCATCCAGTCGGGTGATACAGAAGTTATTGATGAGGTCATGGACCTCTTTAAGCGTTTTATGTAAGGTGGCGTTATGGATCAGAAAGTTTTTGATGTACAAGGAATGACATGCGCAAGTTGTTCTGCGCACGTGGAGAAGGCAGCAAACTCTGTTTCTGGTGTCTCTGAGGCTCGCGTTAATCTGCTTAAGAATTCTATGGAAGTCGATTACGACGGTAATCCAGATACCCTCAAGCAGATTTCTGACGCAGTAAGCAAAGCAGGCTATGAGGCAACACCTCGTAGCGACAAAAAAGATTCTGCTGCAGCTACTAAGGCAGATGCTACCGATGCTTCAGAAAAGGCGGTAAAGCAGAAGAGAGTCGAGCTTATTTCCTCAATGGCGTTTGCCATTCCACTGCTCTATCTTGCCATGGGTGAGATGATAGGAGCACCTGTTCCACCTGCTGTTTCTGGAATGAATGGCATGATGAACTTGGCTCTTACTGAGCTTTTGCTTTGCATTCCTATTCTCTTTATTTGTCGTCACTATTTTATTGGCGGATTCCGCGCGTTTTTGCATGGCTCGCCTAATATGGATTCACTCATTGCGCTAGGTTCAGCAGCGTCGTTTGCTTACAGTGTTGTTAGCCTGTACCAGATGGCAAATGCTTTTATTGCAGGAGATATTGCTGCAGCTCACCAAGCAATGCACGGCATGTACTTTGAGACCGCAGGTGTGATTCTTGCTCTGATTTCCCTGGGCAAGTTCTTTGAGGCGCGCGCAAAGGGTCATACCACAGGTGCAATTAGCGCACTTATGAACCTTGCTCCAAAGACGGCTATTCTCGTCAAAGACGGTGTTGAGCAGGAAGTTCCTGCAGATACCGTTGTGGTGGGAGACGTGCTTGTGGTAAGGGCGGGTCAGTCGATTCCTGTTGATGGCCAGCTCATCGAAGGAGAAGGATCTGTCGATGAGTCCGCGATTACCGGAGAGCCCGTTCCTGTAAGTAAGACCGTTGGCGATTCCGTGACAGGCGCAACGGTATCTACCGGCGGCTGGTTTAAGATGCGCGCTACCGCTGTTGGCGATGACACTACCCTTGCAGGCATCATTCGCCTGGTTGATGAGGCAACAAGCTCCAAAGCACCTATTGAGCGTCTTGCTGACAGCATTGCTGGCATCTTTGTACCCGTTGTTATTGGAATTGCGCTGGTCACGTTTGCGGCATGGTTTGTCTTTGTGGCACCTGGTAACTTTGCGGTTGCTCTCTCGCACGCTGTTGCTGTTCTGGTTATTTCCTGCCCTTGCGCACTTGGTCTGGCAACGCCTACCGCCATTATGGTGGGTACCGGCCTGGGCGCTTCAAATGGCATTTTGGTCAAGTCCGCCGAGGCGCTTGAGGGTGCGGTTAGAGCAACCGTGGTTGTTCTTGATAAGACGGGAACGCTCACTGAGGGTAAGCCAAGCGTAACTGATGTTCTTTGTGCAGATAGTACCTCCGAGGATCAGCTGCTTGAGTACGCATATGCGCTTGAGCAAAAGAGCGAGCATCCACTTGCGCAGGCAGTTGTTACGTACGCTCAAGAGAAGCTAGGAGAGTCTGCAGGCAGCTCTCTTGATGTACAGGAGTTCTCACAGGTTGCTGGTGGTGGCCTCATAGCAACGGTTGGCGAAAAACGCCTTGTAGCAGGAAACGCTCGTCTTATGGAGCAGGAGGGCATCAGCACACAAGAGCTGACTTCCCAGGCTCAGCAGCTAGCTGAACAGGCAAAAACACCGCTGTACTTTGCACTTGAGAGCAAACTTCTTGGTGTTATTGCTGTAGCCGACAAGGTTAAGCAAACTAGCGCATCTACCATTGCTCGTCTTCGTACTATGGGCGTTAAGTCTGTCATGCTTACCGGAGATCAGGCAACAACGGCAAACGTCATAGGTAAGGAGCTTGGCGTTGACCAGGTTATCTCTGATGTCTTGCCAAGCCAAAAAGAGTCTTACATTAGGCAGTTCCAGGACGCTGGAGAAAACGTTGTCATGGTAGGCGATGGCATCAACGATGCTCCAGCACTCGCGCGAGCAAACGTGGGAATTGCAATTGGTGCAGGTACCGATGTTGCTATTGAGTCTGCTGACATTGTCTTGATGAAGTCTGATCCAGCTGATGTTGCTACCTCAATTGAGCTTTCTCGCGCCACCATGACCAACATTAAAGAAAACCTGTTCTGGGCTCTGTTCTATAACACCATTTGTATCCCTGTTGCTATGGGCCTGTTGTATCCATTTGGCATTTCGCTGAACCCTATGATCGGTGCAGCCGCCATGGGCTTCTCGTCAGTCTTTGTTGTATGCAATGCACTGCGCCTGCGCACCTGGAAGCCAAAGAATACAAGCTCAGCAACTCGCCAAAACGCTCGTGACACAAAACCAGTCATTGACGTTCAATCTAAGTCCACAAACGACGCATCCGCGTCACAGAAGGAGGAATCTTTTATGGAGAAGAAATTAAACGTAGAGGGCATGTCTTGCCAGCACTGTGTTGCACACGTCACACAGGCTCTTGAGACTGTCGAGGGTGTCTCTAAGGCAACCGTTTCACTTGACGAGAAGAGCGCTGTAGTTGAGCTGTCTTCTGATGTTGCTGACAGTGCATTGGTTGACGCTGTTGTTCAGGCAGGATATGAGGCTACTATTGCCTAAGGTAGGCAAGTAGACGGTCCTTCTCGCTAGAATCACTAAATACCGCACGTGCAGCATTTTCAGCAAGCTCACGTGCGGTATTTTTGTCTAGACCGCAGTGCTGCTGCAAAAGCTCAAACTCGTGCGAGAGGGTAGTGTTAGAGACTGTCATGTTGTCCGTGTTGATAGTAATCGTCAGACCAGCATCAAGCAGTTGCTCAAGCGGGAAGCGCTCTATTGACTCAAAAATGCGTGTCTGAACGTTGCTGGTAGGGCAAATCTCAAGAGCAACATTTGCAGCCTTGAGGTCCTGGATAACGCCTGCGTCCTCCAAAGAGCGAACACCGTGACCAATACGTTGTGCGCCAAGTCGAAGTGCGGCCTTGATGCTTTCTGGCCCAGCAGCCTCTCCCGCGTGAACAGTAAAAGGAACATTTTTTCTTTGTGCTTCAGCAAAAAGTGACGAGAAATTCTCTGTGGCAAAGAGCGCTTCTGCTCCTGCTAAGTCTGCTGCTACGACGCCATTTCCAAGGTACGCTGCAGCCAGATCAATTGACTCTTCATTTTTGTGCTTAAGCTCTTCACCTGTGCCACGCATAGCGCAAATAATGTATGCCGTGTGGAGCGCTGACTGTGGATGCTCTGCATAGAAGTCAGCTCTACCAGCAAGAGCAGCTTCAAGAACTTCTTGCTGAGAAAGACCTTCTGCAGTAAGACTTCCTGGTGCAAAGCGGGGTTCAGCGTAGAGAATGCCCTCTGCGTCAAGTTGCTCGTGAAATGCCTTTGCAACCGTACGAATGCCCTGTGCTGACTGCATAAGCTTGAGCGGCAGCTCAAATGTAGCAAGATACTGGTTAAGATCCTGGCAATGAGCTGGGACTTGCATCTTTTCTTGGAGTTCAGCCAAAGAGAAATCAAGCCCCTCTTCTGCTGCAAGTTGAGCTGCAGCAGATAGTGGGATTGATCCATCAAGATGAACATGCAAATCGATAAGAGCACAGGAGCTCATGGCGCCTCCTACAAGAAACGTATGCTATGGCGCAAAGAGCGCAAACTAGATAGCTACATCATACGGTAGGGAAGTGGCGTTTTCCAAATCGTTTGCAAGTTTTTCAAACTGGTATCCATTGACACGCTCAAGCAGACGTACCTCATCAGGCAAAACGTCGTAGTGAATCTGAGAGCAAATAGCGCAAGCAATAGATCCAATGGTATCCGTGTCTCCACCCATCTCCGCAGCTATTCTCGCTGCTTTAGAGACTTTTCCTTGTGAGAGCTTTACCACTGCAAGAACTGCAGGGATGGTCTCTATAGTTTCATAACCACAGCCACAGTAGTCGTAGATGTCTCTTGATGCTGCTAGGGGAGCCTCAAGGTTTTTGGCACCCTCGCAAAACTCCAGCGCCATGATGCACTTTTGATACATGCTGGGCATAGGCATTTGTGTACCAATTTTTGTGTAGAGAGCTCGGTGTCCGTAACTTAAAGCAGTTTCAAGAGCGTCCTCTACCGTAAACGAGTTTTCAGAAAGACCTCTGCTTATGGCGGCAACAATCATTGATGCGCCCATGATAGCTACGTTGGTTCCATGAGTGGGAAGCGCAAGTTCAGTAACGCTGTTAATGAGCGCATGTTTGTCTTTCCAGCTCACAATTGAAGCCATCGGCGCACATTTCATGGCACATCCGTTAGTGGTTCCAAGGCGACCACACGTTTTAAGCGAGTGGCCAGAAAGTCGATTGGCTAACGCAGCTCTTGTAGAAGGGCCAACTACCTGTGCAGCGTTTGGCTCTGTTGCCACATAATTTTCTAGTGCATCAAAGTAGCGGGATTGGTTAAAAACTCCCTGGTTATCAATGATGTTTTTAGTCAAAATGATTGCATTTGCTGTGTCATCTGTAGTCTGACCTGCGGTAAAAGGTCTTCCAAAAAAGTCATTTTTAGGTGGATTTGAAAGACTTTGAACTCCATCAGGAAATGCAAAATCAATTTGGTGTGGTGACATCATCTCTGTTGGCATGCCATAGGCGTCGCCATAGGCAAGGGCCGTAAGCATCCTATAGAGTTTAATTTTTCTTGCCGTATTCATGTTACTCACGCTTCTTTATGTCAGAAGAACGTGATGTTTTGACTCTGCAGAGACTCTTGTTACCTGCAGAGATAAGCTTCTCATAGCAGCATGCCATGATTGCTCCCCTCAATTAGATATTCTCTGTCTTTGCAGGTTTTTCTTTACTGTGCCGTAAGGAATGCCTCACTCCTTAGATCCTTACTTTCCCAACTTGTAGTCGCAATACAAGCTAGATGGCTCAGACAGAAAATATCTCCCCCAAGTATGTTTAAAGATATCAAATATTTAAGTATTACTACAGGGGGTAAGGCTGATTAATCGGCAGACGGTAGCTGAAGAGAGCTTAGAGGTAACTTGCTCACAATAGTGACTACATGCTGTTTTATATTCTCTCTAACGTAGGGAGGCATTGCTGGGTAAAATGGATGGTAGCAATCTGAAAGGAATGGACATGCCCGCAATTTTGACTCATGACTTCTTTGGTAAGGATGCCTTTGATATAGCTGCAGGCAAACTTGGTTTTTCTACGATGGAAGAGAGAGAAGCTTTTCTGTTGGGCAACCAAGGTCCAGATCCGCTGTTTTATTTAGCAGCAGATCCGCTTCTGCATCGCTATGCTAAATATGCGTCGATTATGCATAAAGAAAAAACGCCCGAACTTCTTCTTTCTATGCGAGACGCAATTGCGCCTCTGCCACTTAAAGACGTTGCGGTTGCTCGCGCCTATATTGCGGGATTCCTCTGCCACTATATGCTTGATTCCGCTGCTCATCCTTTTGTTTATTATTGGCAGAATATGCTTACCTCTCAAGGCGTAGAGGGCTTGGATGAATCTGCTAAAAATCAAGTACATGCAGAAATCGAGAAGGACCTTGATGAAGCAATTCTTTACGCTCACCTTGGTAAAACGGTAGCTACCTATAGGCCTTATAGCGAGGTTTTGAAGGCATCGCTGCATACGCTTTACGTTTTGGACAGAGTATTTTTCTTTGCGTTGCTATGGACGTATGAAAAACCTACCGATACCAGGATTTTCTCGTCAGCTGCTGTTGATTTTAGGATTATCCAGCATCTAGCGTATTCGCCGACAGGTAAGAAGAGAAAGCTACTTGGTCATCTTGAGCGTACCTTTGGTACAAATAGGTTCTCTTTGATTGAGGCGCTCTCTCACGGGGCAAGGGAATCCTCAGATTCTGACTTTGATAACAGAGCGGGAAATGAGTGGACTGATCCTTTTACGGGAGAGGTTCGCAAAGAGAGCTTCTGGGATTTATATGATCATGCGCTGGCAAATGTGCCGTATGCACTTGACGTTTTCTTCTCGCCAGACTTTAATCTTGATACTGCAAAAGAGCTTACGCAAAATCTGAACTTTGATGGTCAGACGCTTGCAGATGAAGGTTCGACAGAATAGGTTTTTGTGGCAACGTACGTTTTTTCTGATATTCACGGTCATGTGGAGCCGCTTAGGCGTGCTCTACAGCGTATTAATCCAACCGAGTCAGACGTGTTCTATTGTCTTGGCGACATGATTGACCGTGGTCCTAGCTCGCTTGCCACTATTAAGACAATTCGCGAGCTTCCTAACTGTACGGTTTTGATGGGCAATCATGAGCAGCTTGCGCTGCAAGCGTTAGACCCAGAAGCCGATATTGAAGCTCAGTTTATGTGGCAGATTAACGGGGGAGACGCAACACTTACTGAGCTCAAGACGCTTTCTGAAGAAGAATATAGTGAGCTGATTGACTGGCTGCAGGCACTTCCTTTGTACGCCACCGTTGAAGTTCAGGGTAGGGACTTTGTTCTGGTACATGCGGGCGTAAAGTCTAATGGCGTTCCCTTGCCAACCGCCTGGGATAAGACTTCTTTGGAACAGTATTTAAGCAAGCAGTCTGAAAATGATCTTTTGTGGATTCGTGAAGAGTTTTGGCAATATCCTACGGATTTCCGCACGTCAGAAGCAGCATATCCTATTGTAATTTGCGGTCATACACCCACGCCTTTGTTAGCAAGCTTTGGCGCAAAAAACTTGAATCGCAGCGCCACCACTCCCGATGGTCTTGCGCAATGGGTCCAGTCAGATGGCGATAAGTGGGGAATTGACACGGGCACTACAGGTGGAGCCGGCTATGGCCAAGTAACTGTGCTGCGCCTTGACGATTTGCAGGAGTTTGTTGAGCCGCTGCAAGAAGGCGAGTAATCGTGGCTGCGAAGATGCCACGGCCTGGCGGCGATAGTACAAAAACTGCGCTTACGCATGTAGAGAACACGCTTGATCCCATTATTTTCCCGGACTCTCGCGTGCTGCTCTTGGGATCAATGCCTAGCCCTAAGTCTCGAGAAATTGGCTTTTACTTTGGCAATCCTCAGAATAGATTCTGGCGCGTAGTTGCCGCGTTATATGGCGAGAAACCCCTCAAGTCCATACCTGAAAAGATTGACTTCTGTAAAAGACATCATCTTGCTCTTTGTGATGTTCTTAAGGCTTGTGACATTAAGGGTGCAAGTGACGCTTCTATTGCAAATCCAGTTCCACACAACATTGGCGCTCTTATTCAAGATTCATCAATCTGCGCCATTTTTACACTTGGTGGGACGGCAACAAAATTTTATAAGCGATACACCGAGCAACAAACTGGTATTTCCGTACGTCAACTACCTTCTACAAGTCCCGCTAACGCCCGTATGTCAGTTGATGATTTAGTGGAAGAATTTTCCATTATCAAAAAATTTACCAATTGTGAGTTGACAATATCCTAGTTCCGACTAGGATTATACGCATGCGAATTATGGCTACGACATACACTGCACTTTGTGCATGCACCGCGATGTGTCTGGTGCCCGGGTCACATACGACCAGGGTGTAATTGTCGCTGAGCAAAATTTTCCTGGTACAGACTCGGGCGTAAAGCTATTTTGTAACTCTTGTGTGAGTATTCGCACATCCCGAGAGGATTTATTCGCATGGACTGGAGCTTCATAGGGGAACATCTCCCACTGTATGCAGAAGCTGCAAAAATAACGCTTACTATCTCTTTCTTTGGAGTTCTCTTCTCGCTTATCGTTGGTTTGATAAGTGCTCAGATTTCGCTGACAAAAATTCCTGTTTTAAGTCAGCTTAATGCTGTTTACGTTGAGCTTTCCAGAGGAACACCCCTGCTTATTCAGCTGTTTCTTATCTACTTTGGGCTGACTAAAGTTGGTCTGAAAATGGATGCAGAGGTAGCTGCTGTTGTGGGTTTAACGTTTCTTGGTGGCTCCTATATGGCAGAAGTGTTTCGTGCAGGTTTTGAATCAGTTGCAGCTATTCAGTTTGAATCTGCACAGGTTTTGGGCCTCTCAAAGATTCAAGCTCTCCAGCACGTTATTCTTCCACAGGCACTTTCTGTAGCAATTCCAGGCCTTGTTGCTAACGTCATTTTCTTGATCAAGGAATCTTCCGTTGTTTCCGGCATTGCCCTCGCAGATTTGATGTATGTAACCAAGGACATTATTGGCATGCAGTACGACACTACAGAAGCTCTCTTTATGCTGATAGTTGCCTATGTGATTATCCTTGTTCCTATTTCTTTGCTTGGCAGCTGGCTGGAGAGGAGGCTTGACTATGCCCGTCGATAACATTTTGCTGCAGGAAGGAGTGATAACGCGCCTTCTTGGAGGTCTTGCAACAACGGTGCACATCGGCCTTATCTCCGTGGCACTTTCCATTCCTCTTGGTATTCTCGTTGGACTTTTTATGGCATCCAACAACAAGGTTGTTCGTGCAATTCTTCGCGTTTACCTTGAGATTGTTCGTGTTATGCCTCAGCTGGTGCTGCTCTTTGTGGTGTTCTTTGGTACTTCTGAATGGTTTGATGTCAACTTTGATGGCATTGAAGCTTCAATTGTGGTTTTTACCTTCTGGGGAGCAGCTGAGCTTGGAGACCTGGTACGAGGGTCGTTGGAGTCAATTCCAGCGTCTCAGTATGACAGTGCGTTTGTACTTGGCCTTTCTCGCCAGCAAACGTTCTTTAAGGTCATCCTACCTCAGGCTTTCAAGCGTCTTTTGCCTCCAGCTATCAACCTGATTACGCGCATGATTAAGACAACGTCACTTTGTAATCTGATTGGCGTGGTTGAGCTGCTCAGAGTTGGTAGTCAGATCACCGATTTTTATCGCTTCAAGTTCCCAACCGACGGAGCACTTTGGATTTACGGAGCTATTTTCTTCCTGTATTTTGCTGCCTGCTTCCCACTTTCGTATCTTTCACGCAGGCTTGAGAGGAGCGCCTCACATGAGTAACACCGTTTTAGCAGTTAAGGACCTCACTAAGGTATATCCCTCAAGCCAGAAGCCCGTGCTTGATAAGATCTCGCTCTCCATCAATAAAGGCGAGGTAGTGGTAGTGTTAGGCCCTTCTGGCTGCGGTAAGTCTACGCTGCTTCGCGCTATCGTTGGCTTGGAAGACATTCAAGGGGGAGAAGTGCTTCTCCACGATCAGGTTATTTCTGGCCAGAAGAGGGAAAGCGCCGCAGCTGGTATTGGAATGGTTTTTCAGAGCTATGACTTATTCCCAAACATGACGGTTTTGAAAAACGTAACCCTGGCCCCTCTGGTAGTGCAGAAGCGCTCAGAGGATGAGGTTTTGGCACAGGCAGAAGAACTGCTGCGTCGTGTGGGACTGTGGGAGAAGAAGGACGCTTATCCATCAGCACTTTCTGGCGGTCAAAAGCAGCGCGTGGCTATTGTACGTGCTTTGATGACTAATCCTGAGGTGCTTTTGCTGGACGAAATTACCGCAGCTCTTGACCCCGAGATGGTTCACGAGGTTTTGCAGGTAGTTATGGAACTGGCAGAGCAGGGGATGACCATGCTGGTGGTAACTCACGAGATGCGCTTTGCTCAAGCAGTTGCTGATCGAGTCATCTTGATTGATCAGGGACACATCGTAGAAGAGTCGTCCGATGCACAAGAGTTTTTCTCGGCACCTAAAACAGAAAGGGCACAAGAGTTTTTGCGCACCTTTGAATTTGAACGTGTACATAAGTAAACAGCGTGTTTTTGCACGTAGATGATGTAGTAATTGATTCAACTTGTTAGGATTTAAAATGAACTTCTTTGAAAATACTTCCGCTTCTCTTTCTCGCCGTGCTTTCCTTGGTGCAAGCGCACTTTCTGCTGCAGCTCTTTTGGCTGCTTGCAAGAAAAAGGATTCTGACGGAGCTCAGGGCGGATCTTCTGATACAGACTCAAAGTTTAGAACCCTTGATGACATCAAAAAGGCAGGCACAGTAAATATCGGCGTCTTTAGCGACAAGGCTCCTTTTGGTTATGTTGATGCAAACGGCAATTACGCTGGTTACGACATTGTTTTTGCAGAGCGCCTTGCAAAGGATATGGGCGTCAAGATCAACTACATTGCCACTGACGGACAGAACCGCGTACCTTTCTTGCAGTCCAATAAGGCAGATATCATGCTGGCAAACTTTACGGTAACCGATGACCGTAAAGAGAAGGTTGATTTCTCCCTGCCATACATGAAGATTAAGCTGGGCGTTGTTTCTCCAGCTTCTGCGCCAATTACTGATGTTTCCCAGCTTGATGGCAAGAAGCTTATTGTTTCTAAGGGAACCACAGCTGAAGTTTGGTTTGCTAAGAACGCGCCTAAGGTTGAGCTGGTTAAATTTGATAGCTATGCCGATGCGTATAACGCACTGCTCGACGGCCGTGGTGATGCTTTCTCAACCGATAATACCGAGGTACTTGCATGGATCAAGTCTAACCCTGGCTTTGTTGTTGGTATTGATGACCTGGGCGACTCCGATACTATTGCCGCCGCAGTTCACAAGGGTAACTCCTCGCTGTTGGAGTTTATCAACAACGAGATTACCGGCCCTCTTGCAGAGGAGAACTTCTTCCACAAGGATTATGAAGAGACCCTTGCTCCAATTTACGGTGACGAGGTAGATCCAAATACCATGGTTGTTGAGGGTGGCAAAATCTAAGCTCTAGCTCTAAGTTAGCTTCAACACTCAAATACACCCATTTCGCGAGAAGACCTTGCAGCTTGTAAGGTCTTCTCGCATTTGTAGCCAAATTGTTAATTTGTACAGTACTTTTTAAAAATGATTCTTTGTGCTGATAAAGTAGGTCAACTATTTTTTGACCACCAGGGCAAAGGAGCTGATAATGGCAGCTGAACAGCAAAAGGCAACTCGTAAGATTGGCGTCCCCAGGTTCCCCGGCGATATTATGCTGTATCCACTTTCTGTGGGCCTACTGCTTCACTCTTTTTTCCCTCAGGTTCTAGAAATTGGTAGTTTTACTACAGCTGTTGCTAAGGGTGCTCCTGCGATTGTTGGTATTGTTCTGCTGTTTGTTGGCGCCTCTATTGACCTGAAGACGGTCCCAAAGGTTCTGAAGACTGGTCTGACCATTCTTATTCCTAAGCTTGCCATTGCTATTGCCTTTGGTCTCTTTGTTGCCAAATTCATGAACGATAACTTCTTTGGTCTTAATGCACTTTCTATTATTGGTGGCATCACCTTTTGTAACGTTGCTCTGTACATTGGTATTACTGCTGAGTATGGAACTCCTGATGAGCAGGGAGCGGCTGCAGTTTTGTCCCTTGTTGCTGGTCCTGCAGTTACCATGATTGCTCTTGGTGCAGCAGGCGTTGCGGCAATTTCTCCAACCGCACTTGCGGGTACCCTTCTTCCTCTAGTCCTTGGCGTTGTTCTTGGTAACCTTAGTCCTTTTATCAGGGGGCTTTTGGTTCCTGGTATTAACCCCTGTATTGCTGTTGTTGGCTTTGCTCTTGGTTGTGGCATGAGTGTTGAGAACCTTATTACTGGTGGTCCATCAGGCATTCTTTTGGCAGTTCTTTGTATCATCACAGGTATCCTTACCATGCTTGTTGAGCGTCTTCTTGGTGGCTCTGGTAAGGCAAGTCTTGCAAGTGCAACTATTGCAGGCACTGCAACAACCACTCCAGCTGCGGTTGCTAGTGTTGATCCAACCTATACTGCTCAGGTTGTTGCAAACGCAAATGCTCAGCTTGCAGCTGCTGTAGTTATTACTGCGCTAGTCGCTCCTGCATTTACTGGCTGGCTTGATAAGAAGCTCAAAAAGAAGAATGACAACATACATTCGGCAGATAATGAATAAAATTTACATCTTTTTGTTTGATAATTTGAGTGAGTTTTGTAAGAAGGTTTCCTGTAATTAGTAATGAGAACTTATAAGAGTGCGCATATGTTTATTAAGGGCTACTTGAT
>CAJZGX010000018.1:0-12992 GCA_916048235.1 uncultured Atopobium sp. | reverse complement strand
ATTCATATCAGATTGCATTTTATAGTAGCTCTAAATCACTCAAGGAATTGTATGACGGTTGTCATGAGGTTCCTACAAGTCTTGATGAGTGTAAGAGTCTTCTTGAGTGGAGAATGTTCCTGGAAACTCAAGAGAATGAGTTTGAAGAGCAGGAGCAGAACCGCCGTCTGTATGTTGCTTTGACGCGAGCTCGTGAAGCAGTCATTCTTACTTCAACCATCGACCTTACAAAAGAGGGAATTAGTCCTCGTTATACGCGCAAAATTACAAATGCCTTGTTTGAAGAGCCGCCACTTTCTGCTGGTGAGCATCAGTTTGAATATGGTGGAAATCTTGCTGGTTGTATGCGTGTGGTTCAGGGTTCTGGCAAGAAGGATGAACCAATTCAGGTTGAAGGTTTAGAGTTGGTTGAACCCTTTGATAGCAACCCAGGCGAAGAGGAAAACTCTCAGGCTGTTGAAACGTTTGACCTCTATGAGAAGGTTCAGCTGAGCGTTGCAGCAGAAACTGCGTACGAGCAGCGAAAAGGCTTCTTTAGTTATTCTTCTGCTCACCAACAAATGGCAGAGAACTTTAAGGTCGAGAATAACCTTCAACCAGTGGCTGAGACTTCCGTTATGTTGCCTGGTACATTAGCTGATGATGGAGTAGATCCAACAAGCCTCGGCTCAGCCTTCCATGAGCTTGCTCAGATTATGGTTGAGACTCAGTCTAAGGTTGATGAAAAAACTATTGATAGATTGTGCTTGAAGAATAGTGTTCCTCAGCGCGCAGTATCCAGAGTCAAACAAGCACTTGAGCTGTGGAGCAACTCTGCAATCAGGCAAGAAGCTTTAGCTCATGATGTGGTTATTGCGGAGTCTCCTTTTACGCTGCAGGTTGATTCTGAATATGGGAACTATGTAGAAGGAGCAATCGATCTTCTCGCTTATAATAAGGGAAGCAAAGATGCGCTGGTAGTTGACTATAAAACAGGCGATAAAGGTCTTAGTGCTACTCAGATTTATGAGCATCATCAGATGCAGGCAAACTTCTATGCCTACGTCTTGATGCAATGCGGATTTACTAAGGTTGAGTGCGCATTTGTTTGTGTTGAGGTTGAAGAAGCTGGTCAGCCACACGTTGCTTGTTACACGTTTGATGTAAACCATCAACCACGGCTTTAAGGAGGCAAGAACGTGCCTTTTGCACATGTTGTTTTAGACATACCAACTCGTGCTCTCTCTGGCACGTTTGACTACGCCATTCCAGAATCTTTGGAAGAGACTGCGGTTGTGGGAACAACGGTCTTGGTGCCGTTTTCTCACAGGCAGGTTGTTGGCTACATTGTGGGTGTCTCAGACCGTGTGTCTTCAGGTTTAGATGTTTCTCGCGTCCTTCCGATAACACAAGTTCTGGCAGATTCAGCGTTTGATGAGCAGTCTGCACAGGTAGCAGAATGGATGAGCAAAGAATACGCCTGTAGTTACGCAGACGCTTTGCATCCATTTTTAGCGCCTGGCCAAAAGGTTAAAGTCACCAGAAAAGATACAGAATCTCCCTGGCAGCTTGTGTGTGAGAAGTCCGGTCCTGTTGATGAGCGATGGGTTGAGCTGACAGAAAAGGCGGCTGACTTTACGCCTGCGGTAAATGCAAGCAAGCAGCGATCGGTGCTTGAGGCTCTGGCGCAAGGTGCCATGAGGTTATCCGAGCTCTCGGCCACAATCCCAGGAGCTCGCAGTGCAGTAACTGCACTGCAGAAAAAAGACATCGTTGAGGTGCGCACACAGCGACAAATTCGTGGAAGCCAGGAGGGTCTGGGAACCACGCTTTCAAGCGGTGTAGCACCTCGTCCTCAGCAACTTACTGAGGGGCAAGAGTCTGCTCTTGCAGCAATCGAGGCTGCGCAAACTGCTGCTCAGGGCGATGTTGTGCTTATTGATGGTGTAACGGGCTCAGGTAAAACTGAGGTGTATCTCTCCGCTATTGAGAAGACCTTAGCGGCTGGCAAGGGTGCTGTGGTGCTTGTCCCAGAGATTTCTCTTACCGCGCAAACAGTAGGCCGATTCCGTTCACGTTTTGGTGAGCAGGTGGCCGTTCTTCACTCAAAGCTTTCGCTTGGCGAGCGCTTTGACCAGTGGGATTTAATCAGGCAGGGTAGGGCTCGCGTGATAGTAGGTGCACGATCTGCTCTGTTTGCGCCCATCCAAAACCCTGGACTGTACATCATTGATGAGGAACACGAAGCTTCATACAAGCAAGATTCGCTCCCACGCTATCACGCAAGAGAAGTAGCTGCTCAGATGGCGCGTCTCCGCGGTGCTGCGCTGGTGCTTGGTTCTGCAACACCTTCGCTTGAGAGCTTATATCGAACGGCTCAAGGAAGTTGGCGTGGCACTCAATGGACGCGTGTTGCCATGACCGAGAGGCCCGGTGTGGCGGTTCTTCCGCAGGTCCAGGTAGTTGATATGGCTTCCCAGTTCAAAAACGGAGGCAGATCGGTCTTTTCGGCAGCTCTTGCTCTTGCGCTACAAGAGACAATGGAGCGTGGCGAGAAAAGCGTTCTGCTCCTTAATCGTCGAGGATTCGCAAACTTTTTGATGTGTCGTGAGTGTGGCTGTGTGCCCGAATGTCCGCATTGCTCGACGTCTCTCACGTATCATGAGCGCACGCATTCTCTGGTTTGTCACAGTTGCGGCAGGCAGTGGTCTCAGCATGCGTATCCTAACCCTTCCAGCAAATGTCCAAACTGCGGCAGTCGTTATATGGGTGCATATGGTGTGGGAACACAGCGTGTAGAAGATGAGCTCAAGCTTCTGCTTGGCAGCGATGCGCCAATTATTCGTATGGACGCCGATACTACGGCCAAAAAGGGCGAACATCAGCGTCTTCTTGAGCTTTTTGATGCAACCCCTGGAGCGGTGCTCATTGGTACGCAGATGATTGCAAAGGGCCTGGATTTCCCTGATGTCACTTTGGTTGGCGTTATCAATGCCGATACCATGCTTAAGTTGCCAGATTTTAGGGCGGCAGAGAGAACATTTGACTTGCTAGAGCAGGTTGCTGGTCGTGCGGGCAGGGGAGAAAAGCCAGGTAAGGTCATCATTCAGTCGTACTGGTCAACACATCCTGCTATTGCTTCTGTAGTTACACATGACAGACGCCCGTTTCTTGATGCAGAACTTAAAGAGAGAAGAGAGGGGGCTTATCCGCCCTTCTCGCGCTTGTCTAATGTGCTTTTCTGGGGAGTTTCAGAAAAAGAAGTTCGTCGCGTAGCGGATCAGATGGCAGAGGCACTGCATACAAAGTTAGACGCGCAAACAGGATGGGAGATTTTGGGTCCTGCTGATTGTGTAAAAGCCAAGGTAAAAGATAAGTATCGCAGGCATATTTTGGTAAAGGCTCCCGTGGATGCTCAGGTAGGCGAAATTCTTTCTGAATGTGCTGCTTCACTTGATAAAAGAGTGGGTATCAACATGACATTAGATGTTGATGCTTACGACATGATGTAAGGAAAGTTATGAGTTCTGAAGTTGATGATATGGTGCTTTGGCCAGACCCTCGTCTAAGTCAAAAGTGTGAAGAAATTGACGATATTAACGACGATGTCCGTAAGATGGCCGAGCATATGCTCAAGGTTATGTATGCCACCGACGGCGTTGGTCTTGCGGGCCCTCAGGTTGGTTACATGAAGCGCATGGTAGTCATCGATGTTGACTATCCTAACGGCCAAGAGAACCCTTTTGTGCTCATTAACCCAGAGATCAAAGTTGCAGATGGTGAGCCTCGTGTATATGAAGAGGGTTGCCTTTCGTTCCCAGGCATTACCGTTCCTGTTACGCGCCCAAGCCATGTTGTCGTTCACGCATATAACCTCGAGGGCGATCTTATGCGCTATGAGGCAGAAGGAGATCTTCTCGCCGTATGTTTGCAGCATGAGATTGACCACATCAACGGCGTAACCATGCCAGATCACCTGGGACCAGGTGCTCGTATGGAGACGCTGCAGGAGTACAAAGAGGCGCTAGCTTCTGGCGCTCGTCCTGGTCAAACAGACTATTAGGAGTTGGCATGCGTGTAGTCTTTATGGGAACTCCAGGTTTTGCTGTTCCATCGCTCAAAAAACTTGCTCATGATCACCAGGTTGCTTTGGTTATTACAAGGCCAGACGCTGTTCGCGGTCGTGGTAAAACACTTGAGCCATCTCCCGTAAAAGAATGCGCACAAAAACTAGGATTGCCCGTTCTTGAGGCAAACCGCATGACTCCAGAAGTAATTTCTGCCATGCGTGAAGCACAATCAGAAGTGCTCTGCGTGGTTGCTTTTGGCTGCATTTTGCCAGATGAAGTTATCTCTCTCGCACCTTATGGTGCTCTGAATGTACACGCGTCACTGCTGCCTCGCTGGCGAGGAGCCGCTCCAATTCAGCGTGCGATCCTTGCTGGTGACGTTGTCGCTGGCGTTTCTATCATGAAGATTGCGCACGAGCTTGATGCGGGAGACTGGTGCAAGCAAGCATCGTGTGAGGTCGGCTCCAAAAATACCGAGCAGCTCACTGATGCTCTAGCACATTTGGGTGCTGACGCACTGTCTGAGGCTCTTTCTGAGCTCAAGGAAGGCTCTCTTGAGTGGCATGTACAGGATGAGCGAGAAGTAACGTTTGCTCCTAAAGTTACTAAGCAAGAAATGAAGCTTGCTCCAGAAGATTCAGCCCAGGTAAATGCGTTGAGGGTTCAGGCTTCGTCTGATACCGCTCCTGCTCGCGCTTCGGTTGGTGGCAGATCTTTGCGCGTTCTCTCCGCTCAGGTAGCACCAAGTGAAGCCTCTGTTGCCCAAGGTCAGGTTGCTCTTCAAGATCATAGGTTGTTCCTTGGCTGTGCTGAAGGAACTCTTGAGCTTCTTGAGGTGCGTCCAGATGGCAAGCGCTCTATGGATGCAAAATCATTTGCCGCAGGACTTCAGAAGTCCCAGATGACCTGGCAGATGCTTCAATAATGGCCACCTTAACTCCTGCTCGAAGAGTGGCCTATCAGGCATTCTTTGAGTGTAGACGCAATAATTTACGTATTCGTGATTACTTACGAGAGTCAAAAGACTTCTCGGAGCTTTCTGCTCAAGATAAAGCTTTTGCTACACGCCTTGCACTAGGGGCTACCCTCACAAAGGGCAAACTCGATCAAGCTCTGAGGAATCATCTTAAGTCAGGTATTCATCTAGAGCCAAAGGTACAGGACGCTCTCCGTATTGCTGTATTTGAGGTTTTATATTTAGAAACTAGACGTGACGCCGCCATTAGCCAAGGTGTTGAGCTGGTAAAGTCTATCTCAAAGCGTTCTTCTGGTCTTGCAAATGCTGTGCTTAGAAAAATTTCTGAAAAAGAAGCTCAGCTGACGCGCGCGAAAAACCCGAAAACTCCTTCAGAGCTTTCGTGGGCGTCAGGCATTCCTGAGTGGATTTGTTTGGAGATTATTGAGTCGTTGGGAGAGTCTGCCGCTCAAAAGCTCATTCTTAATTTAAAGAACCCCGTTCCTGTGTATGTCTTACAAAGAAACGTATCAGAGCAGCAATTGCAGAGCAGCTCTTTAGAGCTACAGCAAACAGTTCTGCCAGATGTGTATGAGGTAAAAAATCCTGCTCAACTTAACGTTGACGCATATGTAAAGAAAGTTCAGCTTGTTCCTGCAGATTTAGCTTCTCAGCTTGTGGCACTTCTCGCGGCATCTTATGTAGACCAAGAAATGCTTGAGGTTGGACAAGGCAGAGGAACCAAATCCTTGTTGCTTTCTCACGCATTTGAGGTACTTGGTAAAGAGAATACCCACATAACCGCTGTTGAACTTGTAAAGGGAAAGTCCCACGTTTCAAAAAGAAGATTGAAATCTGCTGGCCTTTCAGATCAGGTTACATCACTCATGTTTGACGCTACACAATTTGTGTCACCAGAGGTTCCAGAGGAGCTTAATCAGAGCTTTGACGTGGTGTTTATTGACGCTCCCTGTTCTGGTTTGGGCACCCTTCGTCGCCATCCAGAGATTGCGTGGAATTTGTCACCAGAAAGTCTGTATGACGGAGGAGAGCTTACTGCTTTACAGACCAAACTCTTGCAGAGCTGCAGCAGCCGTGTAGAGATTGGTGGCTATTTAGTCTATGCGACGTGTTCGCTCTCAAATTCAGAGAATCAGCAGGTTATTGACGATTTTCTTGCAAGTTCAGAGGGCTCTCACTTTGAGGTGCAAAGTCTTTTTGAGTGCCCCGCGCGTGCATGCTTAACCTCAGAAGCACAAGAGTTTCTCGATACGTGCATTACACCAGAGGGATTTTTGCAGACGGCTTTTGCTTCCGCCGATTGTGACGCCCACTTTATGGCGGTGCTCAAACGCAAATAAAAAGCTCTTGTTGTGTTGTCCAACAAGAGCTTCATACGTGATGTTTAAAGAGCGCCTTCAGGCTCAAAGCGTAGGATTACTTGCCTTTGCTATCGGTGTTGTAAAAACCGGTGCCCTTAAAGACGATGGTTGAGGTGTTGTACACGCGCTCGGTCTCATGTCCACATTTTGGGCACTGAGGAGCTTCAATCTTCAAGCTCATAGGGCGTTCAATTTCAAAGGTATTGTCGCAGTGTGTGCAGTGATAGCTATAACGTGCCATGCTTCCTCCATGAAAACAATTTATAAACGTGAGATACTTTACCCTACTTAGAGTAGATATTTCACGATTGCAACTAATAAGTTTGTTTACGGAGGCATTATGCAGGTAACCGGTGCAATTTTTGATTGCGATGGAACTCTTGTTGATTCAATGCACGTTTGGCACAACGTTTTTGGCGCTGTTCTTCCTAAATACGGCAAGACTATTGATTCGGATATTTTTGACCGCGTAGAGGCTGTTTCCCTCATTGGTGGATGTCAGATTTGCGTTGATGAGCTGGATTTGCCTATTACAGCGGAGGCTTTGTATGAAGAGTTCTGCGCGTACATAACTGATCAGTACCAACATCATGTTTCAATCATTCCCGGTGCAAAGGAGTTCTTACAGGAGCTCTACGACGCAGGCATTCCTATGGCCGTTGCTTCGTCAACTCCTGTGCGAGAAGTTCGTGCAGCTCTGGCAGCTCAAGGTATTGAGCACCTCTTTAAAACAGTGGTCTCAACAGAAGATGTGGGGGGAGTGGACAAGGTTGAGCCCGATGTTTACCTTGAGGCCCTTCGCCGTCTTGGCACCGATAAGGCAACTACCTGGGTCTTCGAGGATGCTCCGTTTGGCGCACAGACAGCTCAAAATGCGGGCTTTCCTGTGGCTGTACTCTACAACGACCACGATGGCCGCGACCCCGTCTTTATGCGCGAGCACTCTAACATCTTTGCCCATACCTACGGCGAGCTGTCGCTTCTGCGTCTTCGTGACTACGAGCACCCTGTAGCTGCTGCTCCTTCTGGCGAGAAACCCCTTGAGGTCCTTATTGTGGGCGGATCCCCAGAGGCTGTTTCGCACACGACGCTCTCTACCTGCGCCCAAAGCGCTGACTACCTGATAGCGGTTGACCATGGCGCAGATGTCTGTCACACTGCCGGCGTGATTCCACAACTTGCGCTTGGAGACTTTGACTCGGCTACACCAGAAACTCTGGCTTGGCTTAAAGAGCAGCAGGTACCTTGCATGAAGTTTAATGCGGACAAGTACGATACCGACCTGGCGCTAGCATTGAAATCAGCTGAATATGAGGCAATTCGTAGAGATAGCAAGCTCTCTCTCACGGTTGTCTCCACATCTGGTGGCCACCTTGATCACCAGCTTGTAGTACTCGGTCTTCTCGCCACGTGGGCAAAGACGGGCAAGGCAGCGGTTAAAGTTGTTGAGAATGACTTTGAGATGCGCTTTTTAGCTGCGGGCCAAGTTGATTCTTGGCAGCTGAGCGCAACTGATGTGGGTAAAAAGATTTCTCTTGTTGCTCTGTCAGAGGAATGTGAGGTTTCTGAGACTGGCATGAGGTGGAATCTTACTCACGAGAAATTCACACTGCTGGGAGACGACGGTATTTCAAACATAGTTGAATCAGACAATGCTTGGGTAAGATGCGAGAAGGGCTGTCTTTTGGTGCAGCTTTGGAACTAAGTCGTTTGATGAATTGTGTTGGGGCTACGTTTGAGTTACAAAGCCCCAACATGTGACGATAAGCCCTAGCAGGCTCTGTTTGGGGTTATCGACAGATAATCGAGCTAAGAAAAAAGGTCGCCAAAGCGACCTTTTTAAGTTTGAGGTAAGACGAGCTGAGTTGCTTAGTTGCGAGCAATCTTGCCGGACTTGAGGCAACGGGAGCAAACATTCATCTTCTTGCGCTGGCCATCGACAACGACAGTAACACGCTGGATGTTTGGCTTAAAGGTGCGGGCCACAGTACGGTGAGAGTGGGAGATGGAGCGACCGGCAACGGCGTGCTTACCGCAGAAATCACAGACCTTCGACATGAGTAAGACCTCCATAGGATAGGCGCCCTCTGCGCCTAAAATTTCCAAATAGCCGAATAAATATAGCACAATATATTGTGCTGTCAAAGCATGAATATAACATTCACAATTAGATAGCTTTTAGACAGCTTTTGAATGTTTTTCATTTATTACACCAAGATTAAATAACAAGAAAAAGATTTGTCAATTGCAAGGTTATCAACTTGTATATATAAGCCGCTTTAATAATAAATGTGCTCTGCGGTATACTAAATAACAATGACTAACCCTGGTTCTTGCGAGAGGAGTTATGTAATGACTACCGCTGTTCCCGGAACACTAAGAGTTTCTAATGATTGCCTTGCTGACCTGGCGGGCTATGCAGCTATGGAATGTTATGGCGTTGTTGGCATGGCAGAGATTGATGAGGCAGCAGGTGTTGCTCGTCTTCTTCCAACCTACCGACTTCGTAAGGGTATTGATGTGACCCCAACTCCTAAGGGAGTTCAGGTTGACCTTCACATTGTTGTTGAGCAGGGCGTTAACATGGCGTCTGTTGTCGACAATCTTGAGAGCTCAGTAAAGTTTTTGCTTAAGCAAATTGCAGAGCTTTCATGTGTTGATGTAACTGTACATATCGAGGCCATGCGTAATTCTCGCTAAGCTTTTTGCTTCAAATGAGTAGGAACTGAGGTCTAACGTGATTTCAAATGTCATTCGTACATGCTTCCCTGTAGCCGCCCTTGCCGTTGCAGACAAAGCAGAAGAGATCAACAAGCTCAACGTTTTCCCTGTACCAGATGGAGACACCGGCACTAACATGTCCCTTACCCTGGGCACCGTTGTTCGTGAGGTTCAAGATCTTCCTCAAGATGCAAGCATGCAGGATATTGCAAAGGCAATTACTCACGGCTCTTTGATGGGTGCTCGTGGTAACTCTGGTGTTATTACGTCTCAGATTCTTCGCGGCATTGCTGAGGGTCTGTGTGACGTTAAAAATCCTGAGGCAGTAACTCCTAAAGATATTGCCCACGCATTCCGCCGCGGTAAAGAGGTTGCTTTTAAGGCTGTTAGAAAGCCTGTTGAGGGCACTATTCTTACCGTCCTTAAAGACGTTTCTGCTAAGGCAGACTCCCTTGAGAAGTCTCAGCTCACTCCAGTTGAGGTCTTGGATGCCCTGGTTGTTGAGGCATATGAGTCCGTTGCTCGTACTCCTGAGCTTCTTCCCGTTCTTAAAGAGAATGGCGTTGTTGACTCCGGTGCGTTTGGTTTTGCAACCTTCCTTGAGGGCTTTGTAAATGCTGTTACTGGCAAGACTGAGACTACTGATTTCCAGACAACCGTTTCTGTTTCTGACGCTAAGGCTGCTACCAGCGCTAAGGTTGAGATTGAGCTCAACGATGACTGGGAGGGTTCTGAGTATCGCTACTGCAATGAGTTCCTCTTTAAGGCAGATAGTCCTGACTTTGACGAGGATGCAGCTCTGAACTTCCTGGCAACTATGGGTGATTGTGAGCTTCTTGTTGGCGCAAACCCAGACTATAAGATTCACGTTCATTCAAATACTCCTAACAAGGTTCTTGAGTACATGCTTCAGTACGGACAGATTTTTGAGGTCTTCATTCACAACATGGACCTTGAGGCTAAGGAGCGTACCGAGAAGATCGCTGAAGATAAGAAGGCTGCCGCAGCACCTAAAAAAGAGCTTGGCTTTGTTGCCGTAACCGCTGGTTCTGGCGCTGCATCAATCTTGAAGTCTCTTGGTGTGGACGTTGTTGTTTCTGGTGGTCAGACTATGAATCCTTCAACTGCAGACATTCTTGCTGCAATTGAAGAGGCCAATGCAGACCAGGTCATTGTTATGCCAAATAACTCCAACATTCGTATGGCAGCAGAAGCCGCTGCAAGCGCATGCGAGGATGTAAAAGTTGCTGTCATTCCAACCAAGTCTGTTCTTCAGGCATTTGCTGCAATGTTTGTTGTTGCAGATGGCGTTCCATTTGAAGAGCTTGTAGAAGAGATGACTGACGCTATCTCTGGCGTTCGCTACGGTGAGGTAACCACTGCAGTCCGCGATTCTTCCGCAGCTGACGGTACTCCTATCCACGATGGTGATGTCATGGGTATCCAGGGCGGCTCCATTGATGTTGTCGGCTCTGATGTCATGAGGGTCACGCTTGACCTTATCGCTAAGATGCAAGAGGAGGAAGAGGGCGACAACCTCACCATTCTTGCAGGTGAGGACTTCTCTGACGAGCAGCTTGATCTTCTCGCCAGCAAGATTGAGGACACCTATCCAGACCTTGAGGTTGATGCTCAGCGCGGCGAGCAGCCACTCTATCCAGTTATCTTCTCTATTGAGTAGGAAATGTCTGAGTCCAAGGTAAGCATCGCTCCCGCATCAGAGCGAGTAGCACATACCTGCTCACTTGTTGATAGTGTGACCAGGTTAAGGTATGTCAATGCAAATCGTGCCGAGGCGCTTGAGCGTCTCGGCATTCTGCGTGTACGAGACCTTTTGCTCAATGTTCCTCACCGCTACCTCGATTTTTCTCACCGCGTGCAGATTGCTTTTGCGCAGATAGGTGAGGACGCTACCATTACGGGCCGCGTTGCTTCGGTAAAGACTAAGCGTCCACGTCCTAAAATGGTCATTGTTGAGATTGAGGTTGTGGATGATACGGGCGTGCTCACAGCTTCGTTTTTTAGGCAGCCTTGGATAGCTGAGCAAATCCACGTTGACGATGAAGTGGCGCTAAGCGGTAAGGTTCTCTTTGCCTACGGTTACCGTCAGATGAAGTCACCGTTTTACGAGGTGCTTAGTACGGCAAAGTCTGACTCAAACGATGAAGCACGCTCCAAAGAGGCTCCTTCAAAGGCGGCAATTCTTCCTGTTCACCCAGCTACCGAGGGCGTGAGTCCTGCATGGATGCGTCGTATTATGTCAGCGGCTTTGGCGGACACGGGAAGCGTGTGTGATTGGCTGCCTTCAGAGCTTGTCACCAAACACCACCTCATGTCGCTCTCATCGGCGCTTCGTGAGGTTCATTTTCCCTCCAGCTTGGACGCAGCTGAACAGGCTCGTCGCCGTCTTGCCTTTGATGAGCTCTTAAGTTTGCAGCTTGCCCTTCTGGCCAGGAGAAATCTTGAGCTTGCAGGGCATAAGCCTTTTGAGCACGTTATAGATGGACCTAAAGTTAAGGCTCTGATTGAGGCTTTACCCTTTGCCCTAACTGACGAGCAGAGTCACGCAGCTCAAGAGATTCTTTCTGATATGGCAGCACCACGTATTATGAATCGCTTGCTTTTGGGTGATGTTGGTACTGGTAAAACAGCTGTTGCCGCTGTTGCCTTGGCTGCAGCCGCAGATTCTTCAACTCAGGCAGCTGTGATGGCTCCTACCTCGGTTCTTGCTCAGCAGTACGCTCAAAAGATTGGCCCCTTGCTTTCACTTGCGGGAATTACGTGGGCGCTTATTACGGGTTCTACCTCAGAAGAGGAGAGACAGCAAATTGAGCTTTGCCTAGCTGACGGCTCTTTGTCCGTTGTCTTTGGCACTACGGCGCTTCTTTCTGATCGTGTGGTATTTAAGCAGCTCACCCTTGCCGTTGTTGACGAGCAGCATCGTTTTGGCGTTGATCAGAGAACAGCGTTGCGCAAAAAAGGACAAGGCGTAGATCTTCTCGCCATGAGTGCAACGCCAATCCCGCGTACGCTGGCGCTTTCTTTGTACGGAGACGTTGATACGTCTCGCATTACCAAAAGACCAAAGGCAGGCGCTGGCATTACCACCAAGTTGTGTGTGCCAGAAAACCTTGACCAAGCATACGCCGCTGTCGCCGAAGCTGTTCAAGCGGGTCATCAGGCGTATTTGGTTTGTCCTTTGATTGATCCAAGCGATTCTGAAGAAGAGCTTGAAGATGTTCCTGAGGCCGCTCGTACAAACGGTAAGCTCTACAGTGCAACTCGCGTATATGAGGAGCTTTCAAAGACCGTTTTCAAGGACTTTACCTGTGACCTTTTGACCGGCAGATTGCCTGAGACACAAAAAGATCAGGTAATGGAAAAGTTCCGTGCAATTAAGACGCAGATTCTGGTCTCTACAACCGTCATTGAGGTTGGCGTTGACGTTCCTAACGCTACGGTCATGATTGTCTTTAATGCTGATCGTTTTGGCCTGGCTACACTTCACCAGCTCAGAGGTCGGGTTGGTCGAGGAGACTTCCCAGGAACTGTGTATCTTGCTAGCAACGCCAAACGAGGCTCTACCGCAAGAAAGCGCTTAGCCGCCCTTGAGCAAACCTCCGACGGCGCACGCTTGGCAGAGCTTGACCTGGAGCTTAGACACGAGGGAGAAACCCTGGGATACCGTCAGTCGGGCGGCACCACGCTCAAGATCTCTGACCTTTATGCAGACGCAGATCTAATTGAGGCGGCTCACATGGACGCCCTAGCTATTACGGCACAGGACCCAAATCTTACCAGCGACGCCTATGCTACGCTGGGAATTGAGGCAAAAGATCGATTTTGCATCTACTTTGAAGAGCTTGGCTATAAGTAATAACCTGC
>CAJZGX010000017.1:0-13384 GCA_916048235.1 uncultured Atopobium sp. | reverse complement strand
AACTACTGCAACCCACATAGATACGTTGAAGATAAAGAGCAAAACTTCCTGAATCATTCCACCAGGAATACTTGGCAAGAAGAGTAAACCGCAGATAGCAACCATAGTTGTTGCAGTCTTCCATTTACCCAAGTCAGAAGCTGCAATAACAACTCCCTTTGAAGCAACAACCATCCTAAGGCCCGATACCAAAAACTCACGTGCAACAATTACTAAGAGCACCCAAGGAGAAACCATATGCCACTCTAGAAGTACAAAAAGAGCTACAACAACAGCGAGTTTATCGGCAATTGGATCTAAGAACTTACCAAAGGTAGTAACTTCATTTCTACTACGAGCAAGGTAACCATCAAGCTTATCGGTCAAAGAAATGACAACATAGCCGATAAAAACAAGAAAAGCTCCAAGTTTAAAACCAGGTGTTGTCAGAGAATCTGCCAGAGATACACCTAAAAGCTGCGCCAAGAGAAGCCAAAAGGGCACTAAGACCACACGAGCACAGGTAACAATATTTGCAGGTGTCCAAATTGTCTTTGATGACATGACCTATCCCCAACTAAACGGTTTTCTCGCCAGACTGTGTGTCTGTAGTGTCTACGATCTCGCCAATCATTTCATAGCAGAAAGAATCTACCAGGTCACAAAGGACAATATCTCCGACTGCTGCCTCTCCCTCTGCAATGTGAACAGCGCCATCACAGTCTGGAGCCTGGAACCACGTATGGCCGATAAGCTCAGTGCCCTCGTCGGATTCTTCAATTCCGTCGATAATAACCTCGCAGCGCTCGCCAACGTGACGAGCGGTGGCTGCAAAACCGAGCTGTTCAACAAGGTCAAGCAGGCGCTGCGTGCGCTCAATCTTTACCTCATCTGGAACCTGATCAGACATCTTTGCACCAAGAGTTCCCTCTTCTGGTGAATAGGTAAAGACGGATGTGTAATCAAACTCCTGCTCCTGAATAAAGTCGTAGAGCTCATCTGATTCATCATCAGTCTCACCTGGGAAGCCGCACATTCCCGTAGTTCGAAGAACCATGCCAGGAATCTCAGTTCTGAGGCGATCAAAAAGTTCACGAAGTTCCTGCGTAGAGCCAGAACGACCCATACGTTTAAGAATGCGCTCGTTGCAGTGCTGAATTGGAATATCAATGTAAGGCAGAACCTCAGGTGTATCGCGAATAGTGCTGATGAGTTCATCGGTCATACCTTCTGGCTGCAGATATAAAACGCGAATCCATCCCTTGTAAGGACGAACTACCTCAGCAACCTGCTGCATAAGCTTAGCAAGCGTTGGCGTCTGGCCATCTGCAGTATCAGGCATATCCGAGCCCCAGATACCGGTGTCCTGGCCAATCAGAATGACCTCACGAACACCACCTTCCATCAGCTCATGTACCTCTTGAAGAATCTCATCAGCAGGCCTTGAGTGATAGCGGCCGCGAATATATGGAATGGCGCAGAAGGCGCAGAATCTATCACAGCCCTCGGAAATCTTTACGAATGCACTGGCGCCATCAATAGTGCGCAGCATTCCATGGGCAGCAACAATGGACTGCGTAGGCTCAGGGATATTCAGAACGTCTGAAACAACGCTGACAATGCCATCTTCTTGATCTGCCGGAACAAATGCAGCAACTTCAGGAAGCTGCTCGTTAAGCTCTGCGCCGTACCTGGAAGGAACGCAGCCACACATAATAATGGGTAGCTTACGGACTCCCTCAGAAGCGCCCTCAGCAATCTCAAGCGTAGCTTCAATGGACTCTTCTGTTGCTGAAGCCAAGAATGAACAGGTGTTGATAATTGCAACGTCTGCTGAGTCTGGATCTGCAACTTCACCAAAGCCAGAGGCTAAAAGACGCGCACGCATGCGATCTGTATCAACCTCGTTTTTAGCGCATCCTAACGTGATGTATAGGACGTTGTAGCCCCTATCGATAGTTGTTGAACTGGAGGGGCTGGCCATAGTCTTTCTCCTTAAGGCTTGCAATCACAGACTGAAGAACATCGCGAGAAGCGCTAGAAACACGCAGCTTATCGCCCTCAACGGTTGCCTTAGCCTTAACTTTCATATCACGAATATCTTTAGCAATTTTCTTGGCGGTTTCCTGGTCAATACCAGAAACAATAGAGCCAATATGACGCACGGTAGAACCTGCTGCTGGAATGGGGTCTCCCCAACGAATAGCAGTAAGATCAATTCCGCGCTTTACCAGCTTGGAGCCAAGAACATCCCTCACCTGAGATGCAACAAAATCTGCAGGAGCCTCAATAGTGAACTTACCCTCTTTCTTTGAGAGCTCAAGTGTTGCACCAGAATCTTTAAGATCGTAGCGCTGAGTTAGTTCACGAGCTGCCTGCTGAAATGCATTATCAACTTCCATCATGTCAACTTCAGACACAACGTCAAAGCTTGATTCTTTAGCCATTTCCCCTCCGTATATTCAGGGCGAGAAGTTCTTCTCGCCCCATGGCGTTTAGTTATTGTTTGAATTGCTGTTGGAATTCTGGTTGTTAGTGGTGCCAGAAGTTCCACCGGTAGTAGTTGTTGACGTGCTGTTTGTTTGAGTTCCAGAAGCATTTGCTGCAGTACCGTCAGCAGGCTTAGTGCCCTGAATGGTCAAGGTGCCAATACCTGAAGCATTTGCGTCAAATGGCTTAGCAGTGCCATTAACGGTAACTGCAACTGCGCCAGGTGTACCTGCAAGAACGTTCATGGAATCAGTGACGGTGTATGTCTGAGACCATGGACCAGTAATTGCATCAGCCTCAACACTCTTACCATCAACAGTAATCTCAACCCAACTGGTCTGACCATCTGCAACAGTAACCACTACGGTAGTCTGCTTAGGAGTCTCTTCCTTCTTAGGCTCAGTTGTAGTGGTGCTCTTAGAAGCATCGGTTGAATCCTTCTTAGAAGTGTCCGTGTTGCTATTTGTAGTAGTGGAATTCTTTGAAGAATCAGTTGTTGAATTATTAACGCTTACTGTCTTTGTTGTAGTAGGTGTAGTACGAGCTGTCATGCAGGAACGAACGCTGAACAGCAAAACGGCAGTAATAATCACAACAACAAGAGCAAACACAGTGGCAATAGTGCGCCCTGTGTCAGAGAAGTAATTCTGAAGCGCTCCCATAACGCCTGGTCTTTGAGGAGCACGGCGTTGCTGAGTTGCGGCACCAGAAGGCTGACGACGGCGAACATTAGGCCTATCTACCTGCGCGATATTTCTTGATCCACGACGGCCAGAAATGGTTGATGCGCGCTCGTAAGGAGCAGTTACATTGTCATAACGAAGGTCATCAGTGTAATCGCTTGGAGCAACAGTTCTTCTGGTTACATCGTCTTTGTAAGCTGGAATGCTAACGCCTGCAATGCCTACACGCTTGCGCTGAACGCCACCGCGCGTACGGCTTGCCATAGTCTTCTGACGAGAAGCCTCTTCAATACCGGCATTGTACGCATGACCTGTGGCATAGCGAGAATACGAGTAGCCGCCAGCATCCTCATCAGATGCCTGAGCGCCCAGAGGCACGCCAGTTTGCCTGGAGCGAACACCAGACGTAGTTGCAAAAGCACCCATATCGCCAGCTGGTCCTCCCGATGTGGGGAGAAGACCGTGGTACTGTACGTATGCCTTTGGCCTGCTACCAGACTCGTTTACGACGTCATAGCCCGCAATGCCACGACCAGACTGGGTATCTCGCGTACGGCGACGCAACTCATGAGAATAGGTGCCGTTTTCAAACTCGTAGCTCTCTTCCTGGAAGAGGTCTACAATCTCACGCGGATTGAGTCCCAGGTAGCGAGCATACGAAGAGAGCATGCCCTGAGCATAACCGCTCTGAGGCATATTCTTAAAATCGCCTTCCTCAAAAGCAATAAGCGCCTGCTCCTTGAGGCGAAGAATCTTTGATGCTTGCGTGATAGAAAGTCCGAGCTGACGTCTACGTTCTACGAGCATCTCACTAAAACGAGGGCGTGGCATGCTTACTCTACCTCCCTATAGGCAGCGTCTTGAACTTTGAGCTCTTCAAGAGCATCTTTATCGATAAGAACTTCTCGAGGCTTTGATCCGTTAGCGGGGCCAACAACACCTTTTGCCTCAAGCATATCCATAATTCTACCAGCACGAGCATACCCAACGGAGAGTGCTCTTTGCAAACTAGATGTAGAACCTAGCTGAGAATCCACAATAATGCGCGCAGCTTCCCAAATAAGTGGGTCATCTGCCTGTGCCATACCACCAACTCCGCCAACACCATCGGCCTGTGTTGGAGTTGCAACGGTCAAGATGTTGTCGTGATATTCGGCCACGCGCTGAGTACGGATGTACTTAACGGTCTCCTCAATCTCCTCGTCAGAGACCCAGCAACCCTGTGCGCGATTAGGCTTCTTACCACGAAGTTTAACCAGCATGTCACCCTTACCCAGCAGCTGCTCAGCACCCTTTTGGTCCAGAATAATGCGGGAGTTCAAAGAGTTATCAACTGAGAGCGCAACACGGTTATCGATGTTTGCACGGATTAGACCAGTAACGACGTCTGCAGAAGGACGCTGCGTTGCAACAATCAAGTGAATACCTGCAGCACGACCAAGCTGAGCAATACGGACAATGGAAGACTCAACGTCTTTGCCAGCAACCATCATGAGGTCAGCAAGCTCATCGATGACAATGACAAAGTACGGCATGTGCTTTGGAGGATTCTCCATATCAGCGTACTTATCGCCATCAACATTTCTGTTGTACGTCTTAATGTCACGCACTTTGTAGTGCTCAAATACCTTAAGGCGACGCTCCATCTCGGTGACGCCCCACTGAAGCGCACTTGCGGCCTGCCTTGGCTCGGTAACAACTGGAACATACAAGTGAGGAAGACCAGCGTAACCCGTAAACTCAACGCGCTTTGGGTCAACCATAATCAGGCGGACCTGCTCAGGAGTTGCGCGCATGAGCATAGACATAACAATGGCGTTGAGCAGGACAGACTTACCAGAACCAGTGGTACCTGCTACCAGCAAGTGAGGAAGACTGGCAAGGTCAACAACAATTGGCTTGCCCTCAGAATCGCGACCAAAGGCGCACTCAAGAGGACCGCCCTTTGCAAACGGAAGAACGTCAGCCAAGTTGACTGCCTGGGCTTTCTCGTTAGGAATCTCAATACCAACTAGAGAAGTTCCAGGAATTGGTGCAAAAATACGAACAGACTTTGCCGCAAGTGAAAGCGCAATATCGTCCTCAAGATTAGTAATCTTGTTGACGCGCTCTCCCTCGCCCATCGAAATCTTAAATGTAGTGACAGAAGGACCTGCAGTCCAACCAACTACTTGGCTCGAAAGGCCAAACTCCTCAAGCGTAGCCTGGAGTCTCTGAGCAGTAGCTTCAAGCTCATCATCGCTTACGGCAGAAGTGGCCGAGTTCTTGTTTGTCTTCAGAATGGTGAATGGTGGCAGCTCATACGACTCATCGTCGTCACCTGGCCTTTTAAGCTGGTCAGGTGTAGCGAGAAAATCGGGTGTCGTTTTAGCTTTGCTCTTAGGTTTAGCCTGTTTTGTTGTAGGAGCAACATCGGCTACAGCAACATCGTTTTTCTCGACAACTGCATCATCTGGCTGGTCCTTCTTCTTAGAGCGCAGCTTATTCTTAGCCTTATCAATGAGCGTAGTTGGAGCATCTCCTGCGTCCTCTTGCGCCTCTTCTTCCTCATAAAGACGGGCGTCACGCTTAATGACAGAAGTCTTGCGATTGCCCAGATAAGTGGTCTCCCCTTCACCGGTCTCGTCAAAGAGAGAAGACTGGTTGTTTGCACCACGTCTACCCTGCTTCTTTGCAGGCTGAGGAGCATTTGCAGCGTAGAGCGCCTCTTCTTTTGCAAGAGCACGCTCTTCTTTACGGTAGCGATGATTCTCGCGCGCTTCATCCAGGCGGAAGCTTACGCGCTCAACCATGTCAGAAATGGAGAAGCCACAGATAACAACACCGGCAATAATAAAGCCAACCAAAAGGACATTGCCCACCACGCGGCCAACAAAGCGCAGCAAAACCCAAGCAATACCGCCGCCCACATAACCACCAGCAGCCTCTAGGACTTTTGTGCCCAAAAGCATATCTGGAGCAACCTCGGCACCTGGGAAGTTAAGTGAAATAAGAGCAAGAGCAGCAAGAACGTCCAGCGTTAGACCAATAGCAATACGCGTAGAGATTCCCTGATCATCACGCATAAAGAAGGTCATAGCAAAGACAAATACTGCAATGGGAAAAAGTAGCGCTCCCGTACCAAAACAGAGTTTGAGTCCATGACCCATTGCACTGGTAATAACAGCGTTAGAAGGGACAATAATGGACAAAAACAGAGCAATTGCAACCACTGCAAGAACAACACCAATGATGTCGTTCTGCAGTGGGCTCAAGCCTACTGCCTGGGCAGAAGCGGCGTTTCTAGAATTTCTTTTTGCTGCGTTTGAGGTGCGTTTAGAGGGCATTGGGCTTATACCTCCATAATGACCGGAATAACCATTGGTCGAGTACGAGTTTTGCTCCAAAGGAAGTTAGAAAGGGCGTTACGAACGCTCTTTCTCATTGCTTCAATGTTTGCGCCTTCGGACTTAGAGGCCTTCTCGATTGAATTTCTCACAAGATTCTGTGCGTCATTCATAAGCTCGTCATCGTCGGCAAATGAAACACCACGACCAGAAATCTCAACAACACCTGGCTTAAGGTTGCGACCAACAAGGGTTACCACAGCGGTAACAATACCGTCCTGAGAAAGGCGCTGGCGGTCACGAAGAACAACAGGGTTAGCGTCGGTGACAGAGAGGCCGTCAACGTACACTACGCCAGACTCAACCGTCTTACCACGAGTAACCTTGCCGTTTCTCATCTCAAGCGTATCGCCGTTATCAAGAATGAAAATGCGATTAGCAGGAACGCCCATCTGCTGAGCAAGTTCTGCGTGAGCACGCAGGTGAACAGCCTCACCGTGAACAGGCATGAAGTTCTTTGGACGAGCCATACCAAGCATAAGCTTGAGCTCTTCCTGGCTACCATGGCCAGAAACGTGGACAAGTGCCTTTGACTTGTCGTAAATCTCGCAACCAATCTTAGAGAGCGCGTTGATGATGGACTGAACGCTCTTCTCGTTACCTGGAACAGGAGTTGCAGAGATGATTACGGTGTCCTGAGGACGAATGGAAAGCGACTTGTGCTCTCCGTTTGCCATGCGTGCCAAAGCACTCAGAGGCTCTCCCTGGGAACCGGTGCACAGAACAACAATGCGATCATCTGCGAGTTTATCAACATCATACGCATCAATGATGTCTTTATCGGCAATGTTGAGGTAACCAAGCTCACGTGCAACCTTGGTGTTGGTAATCATAGAGCGACCAGTAACAACAACCTTACGCTTTACCGCAACAGAGGCATCGCACACCTGCTGCAAGCGGTGAATGTGGCTTGAGAACGACGCAACAAAGACGCGACCAGTTGCATTCTTGATGATGTGACGAAGCGCCGCACCAACAGAAGCCTCGGATGGAGTCATACCAGGGCGATTAGCGTTGGTTGAGTCAGACAACAGCAGGTCAAGACCCTCGGAGCCAAACTTGGTGATAGCCGCATAATTTGGACGCACGCCATCAATTGGAGTCTGATCAAGCTTAAAGTCACCGGAGTGAATAAGCGTTCCTGCAGGAGTCTTCATATGAATACCAAAAGCTGCAGGAATAGAGTGAGTCATCGAGAAGAACGTGATGTCAAAGGCGCCAAGCTGGACCTTTGAACCATCAGTAACCTCACGAAGCTTAGTACCCACAATCTTGTGCTCAGCAAGCTTGCCTTCAATAAAGCCAAGCGAGAGCTTACTGGAATAGATTGGCACCTTACGAGTAAGGTCCATAAGCAGGTACGGAAGAGCACCAATGTGATCCTCGTGACCGTGGGTAATCAAAATACCGCGAAGCTTATCTTCATTTTCAAGAACATAGGTGTAGTCTGGCAAAACTAGGTCAATACCAGGCTGTTCGTCATCTGGGAACATCAAACCAGCATCAACAAGCACCATATCATTACCGTATTCAAAAACGGTCATGTTCTTGCCAATGCCATCAAGTCCGCCCATAGGAATGACTTTAAGAGCTGGGTCTTTCTTAGGCATTAAAACGGTTTCCTTTCAAAAACTTTCTATGACAGACGCAACCCAAAGGGCCGTCTAGAAGACTTTTTGCAAAATCTACATGTTGTTTAATTATATAAAAAATCTGCACGTATTACCCTATATATTCCCAAAGAATCAAAATCTCAACAGAATAACAAGAGAGCTCCGACATGCATCGAAGCTCTCTTCAATACCTCATGTTTTATAAGGTCTCGCGTGGCGAGAAACCCATTGAGTTTGAGCGTGCCTTATGCGTCGTGGTGACGACGTGGCTGCCTGCGCTCAGAGTTGCCGTTGTCGTTCTGACGACGTGGGCGACGCTCCTCACGGTCCTTCTTTGGAGCACCCTGTGGTGCCTCAGGCTTATCAAGACGGTCAAGAGAAATCTTGCCCTTCTCGTCTACCTCAAGGACCTGAACCTTAACCTCATCGCCAACGGCCAGGACATCCTCGATCTTCTCGACACGTCCCTGTGCAACGCGGGAAATGTGAAGCAGACCGTCCTTGCCAGGAAGGAGCTCAACAAAGGCGCCGAATGGCTGAAGACCAACAACGCGACCAGTGTACTCCTCGCCTACCTCTGGAACCTTAACAATAGCCTTGATGCGCTCTGCAGCAGCCTCGGCAGCACCGTTGGTACCAGCGATAAAGACGGTGCCATCCTCCTGGATGTCAACGGTTGCACCCGTATCCTCCTGGATACCGCGGATAACCTTGCCACCAGAGCCAATGACGTCGCGAATCTTATCGGTTGGGATAGAAAGCGAGATGATCTGTGGAGCGGTCTCTTTGGTCTCAGTACGAGGTGCAGGAATCTGCTCGAGCATCTTGTTCAGAATGAACATACGGCCCTCTTGAGCTTGGAGAAGTGCGCTGCGCAGAATCTCTGGAGTAAGACCAGTTGCCTTGTTGTCCATCTGCATTGCAGTAATACCCTTGGTGGTACCGCAGACCTTGAAGTCCATGTCGCCGAGGAAGTCCTCAAGACCCTGGATATCGGTAAGAACAACAGTCTTGCCGTTCTCCTGGATAAGACCCATTGCAACACCAGAAACAGGACGCTTTAGAGGAACGCCTGCATCCATAAGGGAAAGCGTAGAACCGCAGGTAGAAGCCATGGAAGAAGAACCATTGGACTCCATTACCTCAGAGACAACGCGGATGGTGTAAGGGAACTCTTCCTCGGAAGGAATGACAGGAAGAAGTGCGCGCTCTGCAAGAGCTCCGTGACCAATCTCGCGGCGCTTTGGGCTGCCCATACGGCCAGTCTCACCGGTGCAGAATGGTGGGAAGTTGTAGTGGTGAATGTAGCGCTTGCCATCCATTGGCTCAATGGTGTCAAGACGCTGCCACTCGTTGAGCATGCCAAGCGTACAAATGGAGAGAACCTGAGTCTGGCCACGCTGGAAAAGACCAGAACCGTGAACAAGTGGCAGGTAATCAGGCTTGACCATGATTGGACGAATCTCGTTAGCCACACGGCCGTCAACACGCTCGCCGGTCTCAACAACCATGACGCGCATAGCGTGCTTCTCAAGACCCTTGAGCTCAACAGCAATAGCGCGGCTCCAAAGCTCCTGCTCCTCCTCGGTGAACTGAGCCTTAATCTCGTCCATTAGGTCAGCAACCTTCTGCATACGGGACTGCTTGTCAGCATCCTTAAGAGCAGCGCTCATCTGGTCATAGTAAGCAAAGATGCGGTCGTGAACCTCAGCGATCGGCTCGTCAAGGATGTACTCACGCTTGACGATAGGGCCGTTAACCTCTTCCCACTTAGCAATAAACTTCTTCTGCTCCTCGCAGAAGGCTGCAATTGCTTCCTGACCAAATGCCATAGCGGAGAGCATATCCTCTTCGGAAATCTCATCTGCACCAGCCTCAAGCATGGAAATAAAGGTGGAAGAACCGCCAAGCTCAAGATCAAGGTCAGAGTGATCGCGCTCTTCATAGGTTGGGTTAACTAGGAACTCGCCGGTATCAGCGTTACGGCCAATACGGACGCACGCAAGTGGTCCCTCAAAAGGAACGCCACCAACGGCCAGAGCAGCAGATGCGCCCATGACAGAGATGGTATCAACAGCGTTTACCTGATCAGCAACAAGAGAAGTTGCAACAATCTGAACCTCATTGCGGAAGCCATCTGGGAAGGATGGGCGCAGAGGACGGTCAATCATACGAGCAGTAAGGGTTGCCTTCTCGGATGGACGAGCCTCACGCTTGAGGTAGCCACCAGGAACACGACCAACTGCGTACATTTTCTCAATAAAATCAACAGTCAGTGGGAAGAAGTCGTAATCTTTACGCTCCTTGGAAACCACTGCAGTGAGAAGTACGGTGGAATCGCCGCACTTAACGATACAGGCACCTGTTGCCTGCTTTGCGAGCTCACCAGCCTCAAGGGTGTAGTGCTTACCATAGAGGTCAAATTCGTGAGTTACTTTAGTCATTTCTTTCCTCTTCTATCTCCGTTTGCCCCATTGCAAACGGGCCTCAAACATAAAGGGCGCCAGACGGCGCCCTAAAAAGCCAACTTACTGGATGTTATCGCGGATACCCAGGGAAGCAATAAGAGTACGGTACTCTTCAATGTCGTTCGACTTGATGTATGAAAGAAGACGACGACGCTTACCAACGAGCATCAGAAGACCACGACGAGTGTGGAAGTCCTTCTGGTGGGACTTCATGTGGTCGGTGAGCTGACGAATACGCTCAGTAAGAAGAGCAACCTGAACCTGTGCGGAACCGGAGTCCTTCTCGTCCTTGCCGTACTGCTTGATGAGCTCAGCCTTACGATCCTTAGTTACTGCCATAATAAACCGCCTTTCGCGTTGAATACTCCTTGTACTGAGAAGGTAGCCGGCAGTGACTAGCCCCTAAGAACAAGGAAATAACCTACAAGAGGATACCAGTTACTGGTGAACTTTGCTAGTAAAAATCCACTTCAACTAGATACTCAGCAGAAATTCAAATGCCTTGAGACGCGCCTCAAGGTGTGTGGCTGTCCAAATATGCGCGCTTGTGAGCAAAAAGAGCGCAGTTTCTGGAGCAATCTCGGCAATAACAAGCTGGTCAAAGGTAAGTTTTAGAAGCGACGACAACCACGAGAGCTCAAGAGGAGTTACCTCAATGGCTCCCTCAATCTCATGCGCACAACTTCCACACAATGCGCCACCAGCAGCTGGCGAGAAATACGTCAGAGCTTCATCTCCACAGGCAATGCACGATTCCAACTCAGGGCGCCAGCCTTCATGTGCCAAAACCTTAAACACATAAGCAGCAACAACAAGATCTAAGTGTTTCTCGTCAGCTACTTCTTCACAGGCTCTGAGAGCGCGAGAGAGCAGTGGGTAGAGAAACGCGTCTTCGACGCCGTCGATACACGAAAGACGTGCGACTTCACTGATAGCTGACGCAGCTGCTACCTTAGAAAGATCTCCACGAAGTGATGCGTGCGGCTCAAGCAAGGTTGCCTCGGACAAGATATCAAGCGAGCGACCTTCTGCCAGCAGCACGTCTAGCTCGCAAAACAGTTCAACGCGGGCGGCAAAACGGCCACCTGGCTTTCTGGCACCCTTTGCGACAGCACGACGCTCTTCTCCCGAATCGGAGAGCATGGTTAAAATGAGGTCTTGCTCAGCAAGTTTTGTTCTATCAAGCACAATTGCTTTAAGACGCGTGGTCTTTCTACCAGGCACGACTAATCCTCAGTTGAGTAGCCCAGGCGCTTAATCTCGTTGGCATCACGTCTCCAGAGAGGCTGAACGCGCACCTGCAGATCAAGGTAAACCTTGCGACCAAACAGTTTCTCCAGGTCTTTTCTAGCCTCAACGCCAACGCGTTTAATCATGGAGCCACCCTGGCCAACTACGATGCCCTTTTGTCCTTCTCGCTCAACCAAAATGGTGGCAGAAATGGATAAGTGACCATCTGTTGCAACCTCGTAAGAATCGCAAACAACGGCAACAGAATGGGGAACTTCTTGACGAAGATTCAACAAGAGCTTCTCGCGAACAAACTCTGCTACCAGGTCTTCTGGTAATGCGTCAGTCTCCATGCCCTCTGGGAACCACATGGGACCCTCAGGAAGATGTTCTGAAACAAGCGCAATAAATGCCTGGATATTGAAGTCTTCTGGAGCAGAAACAACAAGCACGTCATCAAAATGTGCAAGAGCTTGTGCAGCCTCAAGCTGTTCTGCTACTTGCTCTGGAGTTGCAATGTCAGCCTTGGTAATAACCAGCAGCTTAAAGGCGGCATGCGCCTGCTCAACATGATTGGCAACCCATTCATCTCCACGACCAACAGGCTTAGTAGCATCAATCAAAAAAGCAATGACATCAGCGTCATTAAGCTCGCCAAGCGCTGCCTTGTTGAGCTCTTTTCCAAGAGCGTCTTTGGGCTTGTGGAGGCCTGGGGTATCTACAATGACCAGCTGGGAGTTCTCTCCGTTTACCACTGCCCTAAAGCGACGTCGTGTTGTCTGGGCAACAGGGCTTGCAATAGCAACTTTCTGGCCCATGCAAGCGTTCAACAGTGTGGACTTACCAACACTTGGACGACCAACTAAAGCAACAAAGCCGCTCCTAAATGGAGTGGTCTCAGATGTAGTGTTTTCAGAAACTGAATTGGCGGTCATATGTCCTCCACCTTACCAATGAAAAATTGCACGCGAGAAAATCAAAAGTCCTATAAGAGCTGCGGTGATGCTGATGCAGCATGAGGCAGCTGCCGCAATATCTTTAGCCTTACCAGCCATAGGATGAAACTCTGGAGAAACCAGATCTACTACGGTTTCTATTGCCGTGTTAATGAGCTCTGTAGTTAAGACCGCACCAATACACGCAAGGACAAGTGCCCAGCTTACGACATCCAAGCCAACAAACAATCCCGCAACCACGGTCAATACAGCAGCAATGGCCATACGACGCAAGTTTGCCTCTTGAGCAAACGCCTGACGAGCACCTTGGAGCGCAAAAAGAAGGCCGCGCTTAAAGCTTGGATGTCTGCCTTTAGATCCCGGAATCATTACTCGTCAATCCCCTCACGGTGGCGAGTCAATACAACTGGCTCAATAGTCCTATCCGTTGAAAGCAAAGCAACAAGAGCGTCCTCACGAGCCTCCATAACCTCTGCCTCATCGTCTTCAATGTGGTCATATCCAAGCAGGTGAAGCATGGCATGAACAAGCATGAGCCTAAACTCATCTGCCTCCGTAGTGCCATATTCTTTTGCCTGA